>JBDTVE010000026.1:0-27602 GCA_040007355.1 Bacteroidota bacterium
ATTTCATCCAGGCTGTCTTCTTCTGTGTAGTGAAAAGCACGTACGCCCCAGCTCAGGCTTAACTGGTTAATCAGGCTTTTCTCCTTGCTGAAGATATGGAGCGGGGCTTTTGGACGGTAACTGCTTAATATAAATGCGGTATAACCGCTTTGCGTCATACCAATAATGGCATCGGCATTTACATCGCGGGCTATCTTGCAGGCGTTGTAGCAAATGGCATCGCTTAAAAAAGAAGGGGAGTGCTGCTGCGGTTTCAGATCATCCTCGCGGTTGTACCTGTATTCCGTATTTTCCACTTCCATAATGATCTTGCGCATCGTTTCCACCACCAGGGCGGGGTGGTTGCCGGCGGCAGTTTCTCCGCTCAGCATAACCGCATCGGCGCCTTCCAGTACCGCGTTGGCAACATCGGTTATTTCGCTACGGTTTGGCTTGGTGCGCTCAATCATGCTCTCCATCATCTGGGTGGCAACAATAACCGGTTTACCACGGTGAAGGCATTTGCGCACCAGTTGTCGTTGTATCAATGGTATCTGTTCTACCGGTAATTCAACTCCCAAATCGCCGCGGGCCACCATAATGGCATCGCTTTCAACTATGATATCACGGATATTAACCAGGGCTTCGGGTTTTTCTATTTTTGCAATGATCTTGGTTTTGCTTTTCTTTTCATCCAGCTTGCTGCGCAGTATAACAATGTCTTTTACGCTGCGAACAAAAGAAAGCGCTACCCAATCCAGTTTTTGTTCAATAATAAAATCCAAATCGATCAGATCTTTTTCGGTCAGCGCAGGCAAGGAGATTTTTGTATCGGGCAGGTTGATGCCTTTTTTGGAGGAGATAACACCGCCCAGCACCACTTCTACCTTTACATCGTTGTTCTTGGCAATATCTATCACCCGCACTTCCAGCTTCCCGTCATCAATCATAATAATATTGCCAAGCTTTACATCCTCATGCAGGTTGGGGTAAGAAACATAGATGCGTTCCTTGTTGCCAACCAGTTTCTCGTTTGTAAATGTCAGGATATCGCCCGGGGCAACCGGCAGTGCATTGTTTTCAATTTCGCCGACGCGCAGTTTGGGCCCCTGCAAATCGCCCAGGATGGCAATATTATAGGGTTCTGTTATATTGATGTTGCGGATGTGCTCAATAATCTTTAGTTTGTCTTCGTGGGAGCCATGAGAAAAGTTAAGCCGGAAAACGTTTACACCCGCTTTTACCAGGTCGAGTAATTTATCGTAAGTATCGCAGGCAGGTCCAACAGTAGCCACTATTTTGGTTCGGTGAAAGGCATGTTCAATACCTGCCTGTTTATCCATAGACTGGTAGAGGTATTTAGAAAGATGTTTTGACATTTTCTTGTAATATGATTTTGTGATGGATTAATTGTTTTTATAACCGGGTTATAGCCGGACGTTCAAAGATATGTGTTTAGGGCATCAGCCGGTAATCGGTCAACTGGCCAGTATTTTCACAATTCGCATCCACTGGTCGCTGATTTTCTGTTTTGCTTTTACTGCTTTTTCCAGGGGTGTGTACAGGATTTTGTTGTTTTGTATGCCTACCATCACATTGTAGCGTCCCTCCAGCAATGTTTCCACGGCATGGAAACCCATGCGACTTGCAATCAACCTGTCTAAACAACTGGGCGAACCGCCGCGCTGAATATGCCCCAGGATGCAAACCCGTACGTCTGCATTGGGCATGCGTTCTTTAATGACCCTGCTTACTTCTCCTGCACCGCCAAAGCCATCGCCTTCGGCCACTACTATCATATTCACCAACTTTTTACGCTTTTCTTTTTCCAGCAATGATTCCACCACCAGTTCTATATCCGTTTTACGTTCCGGAATCAGGATATGTTCCGCGCCAGTGGCAATACCGCTGTGCAGGGCAATATAGCCGGCATCCCGTCCCATCACTTCAATTACAAACAGCCGGTCGTGGGCGTCTGCCGTATCCCTGATTTTGTCGATGGCTTCTACCGCGGTATTTACAGCGGTGTCGAAACCAATTGTAAAATCAGTGCCCGCAATATCCTTGTCAATGGTACCCGGTAGGCCAATGCAGGGTATATCAAATTCCTGGCTGAATTTTAATGCCCCTTTAAAAGAACCATCACCGCCAATGATTACGAGTGCATTGATGCCTCTTTTTTTGAGATTTTTATAAGCTTTTTGCCTTCCTTCGAAGTCAAAAAATTCCTTGCAGCGGGCTGTTTTTAAGATAGTGCCGCCTCTTTGTATTATATTGGCCACCGAGCGGGATTCCATTTTAACGATATCATCCTCTATCATACCGCTGTACCCTCTCATGATACCGTACACGTCAAGTCCGTGGTAAAGTCCGGTGCGCACCACTGCACGTATGGCAGCATTCATGCCTGGCGAATCTCCCCCTGAAGTAAGAACACCGATGCTGGTGATTTTTTTTGGTTCGTTCATTAATTTAAAACAATCGGTTTTTGTTTAAAAAATTTTAAACATATGGCGGCAAATGTTCAAATTTTTTTATCTAAAGGTTGAGCTAAGTCCCAAAAATAAGGATTTGATCTCATACGGCAAGAAATGGAGATCCAACACTGGTTGGTTTAAGATCTGCCTGCGGGGTCGTTGAATTGTGCAACGAATACAGCAAGACGGTTTTGTTGTGGGGTGGTAAATTTTGTGCCTGGCAGGTCCGAAAGAGATCCTGGAATATACCTTTTTAACTGTAGCTTAGTAGACATAAATATACTGTATGTTGGTAACCAAATTATTATTGTTGTGTTCATGTATGTTTTGTACGGTGTTGTTTTTAACGGCGCAGGATAGCGCGGGTGTTATACCACTCTGGAAAAATGGTGCGCCTGGTTTTGAAAGCAAAAAAAACATCCCGGAAGAAGCCAAAGACTGGTGGGTAAAACACGTGCACAATCCGTCTCTGACGGTTTTTCCCGCGCCAAAAAATATTTCCACCGGCGCTGCCGTGGTTATCTGTCCCGGTGGCGGTTTTCGTACGCTGGCGTTTAACGCAGAAGGCAGCGATGCCGCCGTTTACCTGAACAGCCTTGGCATTACAGCCTTTGTTTTGAAATACCGGCTATTCCGGGAAGACTCCATGTATACCGCTGAAAATCCGAAACAGGATATTTTTCGCGCCATGCGCCTGGTGCGGAGCCTGGCAAAAAAATTTTCTATTGATACCACACGAATTGGGGTGATGGGGTTTTCTGCTGGCGGTGAGGTGGCCGGCTGGGTTGCTTACCATTACACGGAGCGTCATACCGTGAAACCCGATGCCGTTGATCTGTTGTCTGCAAGACCGGCTTTTCAGATATTAATTTATCCAGGGCCGCTGGCCGTTCCGGATGAAGTGCCGGCGGGGGCGCCATCCACTTTTTTACTGGTTGCAAACGATGACCAATGTTGTTCCGAACCAGTTATTAAATTACTGGAAATGCACCGCAAAGTTAAAGTGCCGGTGGAAGCACATATATACGCGATGGGCAATCATGCGTTTAATATGGGCAAAGGATCCACTTTTAATAGCCTGAAAACCTGGCCCGGCAGGCTGACCGACTGGATAAAAGATACGGGTGTGGCTGCTCCGAAGTGAGGAGGCGCAGATACAACGCCCTTGAACCCCAGAACTGGAACCTAATACTGGCGTAATCCGGCTTTCTGAACGACCCCAACCCGGCAACTGGAAAGCACAGCTTTGCGCCGTGGGTGGTTCAGCCTGGTTATACCTGAAGGATAAGAATGACACGAAGACCTTAGACCAGGTAAAAGACATACTAGCCAAATTGCCGGAAGGCCAGAAAAAATATTTCCGCATAATTGTTCGTAAGATGTTGGATAGCATTGGTACCAATCCTGAAGTGGCGTTGGCGCTTAGCGGGGAAAACAATGCATCCCTGGGCAATGCTTTTAAAGGGCCGGCCATAAAACCCCGCCGGGGTGGCACACATAGCTATTTCCCGTACTTTCCTGAAATACAAACTGGTTTCATAACGCAGTGCCCGGGCATTACAAAAAGCGGTGTTATACCGGTCATGAATGAACGCGATATTGCGCCGGCGATTGCCCGCTTTCTTGGTATTTCCTTTCCGTCTGCGGAAGACAGGATACCAAGGGCCTGTTTAGTAAATAAATACACCGGAGACGTACATAGTGCTATTACATTGAGATGCCGGCAACAGCAAACTTTTACCGATTTACCACATAAATAAAAATCCGCCTGTCACACTAACAAGTGTCGCAGGCGGATTTTTATTTATTCGATGAGTGGTAACCCGGATGATTGTGACGGCTGTTACGTTGCCACCAGTTTGACGGTCTGTCTGAAAGGGTGTTTTAGCCGGTACCCGTAATGACCAACTGTCGTATTTCATGTATTTAATTTATCCGGTTAAACAAGTGCTGCAGGTATAAGGTTAGTGTTAAGTTGCTTTTCAATCTCCTTCACGCTTTTATTCTAAGGGTTCCCACCTCTAACGGCAAGGGTTATTCCGCATGTTGTTATCGGATAAGGGTGCACCAGTTGGCGATAAAACCCTTCGCCTGTTTTTACGTTTAGCAAGTCAAAACACCCGGTCTCGGTTACCGGCCCCCACCAATTAAATTTGAACAGCTTCTAGCGAATTAAGGATAATTTTGAGCCCAAAATCATCCATTTGAGAGCAACGGTCTTTTTAATTACACCTCCTTTTACACAGTTAAATACGCCCTATCCGGCAACGGCGTATTTAAAGGGCTTTTTAAATACTAAAAACATCAGCGCTTTCCAGGCCGACCTGGGAATTGAAGTGACCCTTGCCTTGTTTAGCAAGCAGGGCTTGCAGCGGCTGTTTGCACAGGCCCGCCCCGAAGCCCGGTGGACGGCCAACGCCACCCGCATTTTTTCCCTCCGGGATGAATACATCAACACTATTGACGCGGCTGTTTTATTCCTGCAGGGCAGAAATCCTACACTGGCGCATCTTATTACCAGACGTGATTTTCTGCCCGAAGCCTCGCGTTTTGCACAGGTGAGCGATCTAAGCTGGGCCTTTGGCAGCATGGGCAGACAGGATATGGCCAAACACCTGGCTACCATGTACCTGGAAGACCTTTCGGATTTTATTACGGAATGTGTTGACCCGCATTTTGGCTTTAGCCGCTATGCGGAAAAGCTGGGCAGGTCGGCCAACCATTTTGATGAATTGTATACAGCCCTGCAGCAGGAGCCAACCTATATAGACGGGTTGCTGACAAACCTGCTTCGGGATCACTTGCTGACGGTGCAGCCGGCCCTGGTAGCGGTTTCCGTTCCCTTCCCCGGTAATTTATACAGCGCGTTCAGGTGTGCCCGGTATATTAAGCAACATCATCCCGCCATCAAAATAGCCATGGGTGGCGGCTTCGCCAATACTGAACTCCGCTCCCTGGCCGATCCTAGAGTATTTGAATTTTTCGACTTTGTTACGCTGGACGACGGAGAAGCCCCCCTAGAACAGTTGGTAGCTTTTCTAAAGGAAGGCCAAACCACCGGGGAACTAAAACGCAGTTTTGTATTGGAAGACGGGGCGGTGGCCTTCAAAAATAACAAAGTTGCCAGGGATTACCGGCAGGGTGAAGTGGGTACACCCGATTACAGCGATTTTTTGCTTGACCGGTATATTTCCGCCATTGAAGTGGTAAATCCCATGCACACTCTTTGGAGCGACGGGCGCTGGAACAAACTAACGATGGCGCATGGTTGCTATTGGGGTAAATGTACATTCTGCGATATCTCGCTGGATTATATAAAACTATATGAACCCGTTGCAGCCGTTTTGCTTTGTGACCGCATGGAATCCATAATTGTTCAAACCGGCCAAAACGGATTTCATTTTGTGGACGAAGCCGCCCCACCGGCGCTCATGCGCGCTCTGGCCCTGGAAATAGTAAAAAGGAAACTAGTAGTCAGCTGGTGGACGAATATCCGGTTTGAAAAAAGCTTTACGCGGGATCTCTGCCTGTTGCTGAAAGTCTCCGGCTGCATCGCGGTATCAGGCGGACTGGAAGTAGCATCGGACCGGCTGCTGGCGCTTATTCAGAAAGGAATAACCGTGGCGCAGGTTGCCCGGGTAAACAAAAATTTTACCGCCGCGGGTATTATGGTGCATGCTTACCTGATGTATGGGTTTCCTACCCAAACCGCCCAGGAAACCATTGATTCGCTGGAAATGGTGCGACAGTTGTTTAAATCGGGCATCCTTCAATCGGCCTTTTGGCACCAGTTTACCATGACCGCCCATAGCCCGGTAGGATTGCACCCTGAAAAATTTGGTGTGCAAAGACAATCCGAAGCCACCGGGCGTTTTGCCAACAACGATATTGAACACATTGACCCCACGGGTGCCGACCACCCGCGCTTTGCTTTTGGCCTTAAAAAATCACTGCACAACTATATGCATGGCATGTGTTTTGACGATCCACTGCAAAAATGGTTTGATTTTAAAACACCCAAAACAACCATCGCCCCGGGTTTTATTATGGAGGCATTAAATGAAGAACTGGGGCCTGCATGGAAACCCACCGCCCGGTTGGTATGGCTGGGAAAAGTAGCCGGTACGGAATATGTTTCGCAATCGAAAAATGGGAACCAGCGCGAAATGGCCATCATCCGTTTCACCACAAAAAAAGACAGCGCCAGCCTGCAACTGCCGTCCGCCCAGGCAAACTGGTTGTTGCAGTTGCTGCCGCAATTATCTGTGTTACAGGAGAAGAGCGTTACCATACAGGAGATAAAAGACAGTTATGAAAAAGCGGGTCTGCAGGATTTTGAACTTTTCTGGGACAATAAACCGGTGAGCAATATGTACCGGTTTGGGTTGCTGCGTTTATAAGGTTGCGGCAGATCAGCCACTGGCAGGCATCTGGATCCAAATCTTTTCATCCCGAATTCAAACCTTTGTCATTCTTACGGCAGCAAGTACCTCCTTCCGCGGTAATTCCGGTAATTCTTTTATTACGATGGCCTCAAATCCGGCCGGACTTGAGTCTCAAACCAGTTTGGCCCGGGCATCAGTAAAGGCGGTTGTTTTATTATTAATTATTATCAGGTATGGCTGTCTTTCTTCTGCACTACCAGGTTTTCTATTCTTCTGTCTGGTATAAACCACATACAGGCTACCATCACATAACAGAGTAGACCTGCCCAGGCGTGAACAAAAGAAAGACCGATGCCGATGATGTAAAACAACATCGATAGTTTCCCTTTCTGGTCGCTGCCAAAAGCGATTGCAATGGTAGAATTCGGTCCGTGTAAACGACTGAGCGCAAACGCCAATATAGTATAAGCTGTTCCGCACATCAGTAATACAAACCCATACAGGGCAACAGGGCGGGCGGAAAAATGGTTTTCTCCCATCCACCCTGTTACAAAAGGTACCAGGGAGAGCCAGAAAAGCAAATGGGTATTGGCCCATAAAACCTTGCCGTTTACATGTTGCGCGGCGTGCAACATATGGTGGTGGTTGTTCCAGTAAATGCCTACGTAAACAAAGCTGAGTACATAACTGATAAAAACAGGTATCAATGGTTGTAGCGATGCAAGTATTTCGCCATGTGGCACTTTCATTTCAAGCACCATGATGGTAATGATGATGGCCATTACGCCATCGCTGAAAGCTTCCATCCTGCCTTTGCCCATAATACAGCGTTTGTAAACGCAATATAAATAAAAAAGCCTCAGGGTCGGAGTACCACGGCAAAGGCATGAACCGGAGTGAGCGTGAGTAGCCCAGCCCTTCAACAGACCAACCATTGCGCTATCTTTGTGTTTACTTTGTAAGAAAAAAATTCAATGGCATACCGCTCGCTGGAAGAATGTTTACTGGATTTGGAAAAAAACGGCCGGTTGGTTCGGGTAAAAGAAGAAGTAGACCCATATCTTGAAATGGCGGCCATTCACCTGCGTGTTCATGAAGCCGGCGGCCCGGCATTATTGTTCGAAAACGTAAAAGGCAGCCGGTTCAGGGCCGCCTCCAATATCTTTGGCACCCTTGAAAGAAGTAAATTTATTTTCAGGGATACGCTTTTGCGCGTACAACAGTTGATCCAACTAAAAAACGATCCATCAAAAGTGTTTAGTCGCCCAGTTAAAAACCTGGCGGCGGGCCTGGCCGTTTTAAAAGCCTTCCCCCTAAAAAATCCTTTTATCAAACCCATACTGGCGCAGCAGGTAAATATCGGCGATCTGCCCCAGGTGCAGCACTGGCCGCGAGACGGAGGCGCCTTTATGACCCTTCCGCAGGTATACACGGAAGATATTGATCAGCCCGGCATATTGCACGCCAACCTCGGTATGTACCGCATTCAACTATCTGGCAACGACTACGAGGCTGACCGGGAAATAGGATTGCATTATCAACTGCACCGTGGCATTGGTGTGCACCAGGCAAAAGCCAATGAAAAAGGGCTTCCCCTGAAAATAAGTGTCTTTGCCGGCGGACCACCCGCCCACAGTGTTGCTGCCGTTATGCCGCTGCCGGAAGGCATGAGCGAAATGCGGTTTGCGGGTGTATTGGGTGGCCGCCGATTCAGGTATTTTTATGAAGACGGGTACTGCATCAGCGCCGATGCGGATTTTGTGATAACCGGCGAGGTTCATCCTACACAAAACAAACCGGAAGGCCCTTTTGGCGATCACCTGGGTTATTACAGCCTGCGACATCCGTTTCCGCTAATGAAAGTGCACAAGGTCTATGCGAAAAAAAATGCCATCTGGCCGTTTACCGTAGTGGGGCGCCCGCCGCAGGAAGATACCAGTTTTGGACAATTGATACACGAGATAACCGGCAGCGCCTTGCAACAGGAAATACCCGGGTTACAGGAATTGCATGCAGTAGATGCTGCCGGCGTGCATCCTTTATTACTGGCCATCGGCAGCGAGCGATATACACCCTATATGCCGACCAGGCAACCCGCCGAACTACTAACCATTGCCAATCACCTGCTGGGCACGGGGCAATTGAGCCTGGCTAAATTTTTATTTATTACAGCCGATGATACCAGGCGGCTGAACACCCGCGATATTCCATCCTTTTTTCAATACATATTGCAGCGGATTAAAACGGAAAGAGATATTCATTTTTATACACATACAACTATTGATACGCTGGACTATTCGGGCATGGCGTTGAACAGTGGCAGCAAGTGTGTGCTGGCAGCTTATGGTGAACCGGTGAGAACACTATGTACAGATATACCGGATGAGTTCCAAAACATACCAGATTTCAAAAATCCCCGGTTGGTGATGCCCGGTATCATTGCACTGCAGGCGGCAGCTTTTGTTGATTACGAAACGGCTGCCGATGAAATGAGACTTTTGGACAGCCTGGTAAAAGGACAGCCGGGTATCGCAAGTTCGCCCTTTATTATTATTTGTGACGATGCCGGGTTTGTGGCCGCAAACCTCCGCAATTTTTTATGGGTGGCGTTTACCCGCTGCAATCCATCGCACGACATGTATGGTATTGACAGCTTTATCGAAAATAAACACTGGGGTTGCCGCGGCCCCCTTGTTTTTGATGCCCGTATAAAACCACACCATGCGCCGCCGGTGGAAAAAGACCCGGCAACCGAAAATAAAATTGACAGGATATTTAATAAAGGAGGAAGTTTGTATGGAAAATTTTCCGGCAACACGCAATAACACGCGGCAGGCGACTGCTCGAAATATAAATGAAAGGAATTTGTATACCGAACAAGCTATTGCCCCCAGCCGGCATTGTAAAGAGGAAATACATGAAAAAAATATTGGTACTTATTTTATTGATAGCAGCAGCAATATCGACCAACGCACAAAAAACGGCCGGCAGTAAAAAAGCGGTCAAAGAAAAAGAAACACGCGTACTGCTGGAAAACACCCTGCTATGGGAAATTACCGGCAACCACCTCAATAAACCGTCTTACCTGTTTGGCACCATGCACCTGCTTTGTGCGGCAGACGCGCAGCTAAGCGATTCGCTGCGGTTTGTGATTGCGAACATAGGCCAGGTCTATTTTGAAATTGACCTGGATAATATGATGGAAACCCTGGGAGCGCTTCGTTTCTTGAATATGAACAATGACACCAAACTAAGCGACCTCCTGACCGAAGCGGAATACCAGCGGGTCAAAGATTATTTTAAAAAGAATAAGACCATGCTTCCTTTTGGCATGATGGAACACCTGAAACCCTATTTTATCACCTCGCTCATATCCGAAAGCAAATTTCCCTGCCCGGAGAAAGATGGTATGGAACAGGTGATCATGAAGCAGGCAAAAAAAGACAATAAACCCATCAACGGGCTGGAGACAGTCCAGTTTCAGGCAAGTGTATTTGACAGCATTCCCTACAAACGCCAGGCGCAGGATTTATTAAAGATGATCGACAGCTCCGGCACGGCGGGCGACAGCAGTGATACAGAGCTGGTAAAAGTATACCGTAGCCAGGATCTAAATAAGATGCAGCAATTAACGGCCAGCGAGGAAGGCATCGCAGAATATCTTGATCTGCTGCTCTATAACCGAAACCGTGATTGGGTAAAAAAGATGCCCGCCATTATGCAGGATGCACCGGCCCTGTTTGCTGTGGGTGCAGGTCACCTGGGCGGTGAAAAAGGGGTGATCACCTTGCTTCGAAAAGCCGGTTTTACCCTAAGACCCATGAAACATAAACCGGGTTTGGAAACGCTGATGAACTGAGGTTTGAGTTTTTATGCTTGGTTTAAAACACCGGACTGCACACGGTTCTGTTGCACATCGCCTCTGCAGGGCTTTGCGGGTGTTACGAATAGCCCTGGAAGGGCGCAACATAAAGGCGATGGTTGCAGCCCTTCGTAAAAATAAGCGATGGCCAGCGTGCAATATAAGAACCCTGTCACTAAAACCTTTCCAGTCCGCTAAAAAAGAAATCGCCTTCCATCTTTGCGTTTTCATCGCTATCGCTGCCGTGTATGGCATTTTCTCCCAGGGAGGTGGCAAATAATTTCCGGATGGTATTGTCTTCGGCTTTGGCGGGGTCTGTTGCGCCAATTAACTTACGGAATTCGGTTACCGCATTTTCTTTTTCAAGGATGGCCGCATAAATAGGACCGCTGCTCATAAAGTCAACCAGTTCGCGGTAAAAAGGACGGGCGGCGTGAACCGCATAAAATTCGCCGGCCCGTTGCGGGGTAAGGCTGGTTAATTTAAACGCCACAATACGGTAGCCTTCTTTGATAATCCTGTCTAAAATTGCGCCACTATGCCCGGCACGAAAAGCGTCGGGCTTGATCATGGTAAATGTTCTGTTGCTCATACGGTCTTTACTTTTGGGTGGCAAAACTAAGTCAAAGTTTTGGGGTTTAAAAGCCTGAAATACTAACAAATGAAAGGGCGGCGGCAGGCAAACCGACATAGAAACCCCGGTAAAAGCAAAAAAAGCCATAAAATGGGGTAAAATCCTTCCTCCTCAAGTGCAAACTTTAATTACCTTCGCCAACGTTTTATGAAACCTATCGCGGAAATATTTCCTTTACTGAATACGGAACCGAAGCTGGTCGTGATTACCATGCACCAGAAGCCGGACCCGGATGCCATGGGATCGGCTCTGGGTCTGTATCATTTTTTAACGTTGCTGGGGCACCAGGTAACCGTTATATCGCCTACCAACTGGGCATCGTTTCTAAACTGGATGCCAGGCTGCGAAAAGGTTATCGACTACGATTACCGCCGCGCGGAGGCGGAGGCCATTCTGCAAAAGGCAGATTGGTTGTTTTGTCTTGATTTTAATACGCTTACACGCACCAGGAATATGGCGCCGGTTATACAGGGATTGTCCTGTGTTAAGATTTTAATTGACCACCACCAGCAACCCGAAGAAGCGGCTTTTACCTATGGTGTCAGTGATACCGCCAAAAGCTCCACCGCTGAAATGGTGTATGATTTTATTGTAGAGAGCGGTAACCGTGATAAAGTGAATACCGCCATGGCGGAATGCCTGTATGCGGGACTGATTGGCGATACGGGCTCATTCCGTTTTCCAGCAGCTACCGCGGACGTACACCTGATGACGGCGCACCTGAAAGGAACGGGGATTAACCATACCAAAGTGCACGACAATATTTATGATAATTTCCTTGAAAACCGGCTTCGTTTTATCGGTATGGTATTGCTGAACCGTATGGAGATTATGTATGAATTCAATACCGGCTTGATAGCAATACCAAAAAGTGATTTACTGAAATTTGATATTAAGACCGGCGATACCGAAGGTCTGGTTAATTATCCCCTGACCATACGGGGCATAAAACTGGCAGCCATTGTTATTGACCGCGACGAAGAAAGGAAATGGAGCTTCCGGAGTAAGGGAGCGTTTGATACCAATACTTTTGCCCGCACTTATTTTAACGGTGGCGGCCATTACAATGCATCAGGAGGTAAAAGCAGTGAGTCGCTGGACAAAACAATCCAGAAATTTAAACAATCCATCAGGGAAAACGCATCTTTATTACAATAACAATCAATCATGAAAAAACAATCTGTTTATTTTTTAGTATTACTGGCAGTTGCAGCCATCTTGTTTGCTTCCTGTAAAAACACGGCAGACTACAAGAAAACAAAGAGTGGCATAATGTACAAAATTTTCACTGACGGCAAGGACTCCGTGGTAAAAACAGGGAATATCCTGAAGATCCATTTTACCATAAAAGTAGGCAGCTCCGACTCGGTATTGCAGACTTCTGTGGGAAGGTCGCCGGTTTTTGTTCCGATACAGGGCGATGTTCCGGCCGATGCTTACTCGCAGGTAGAAGTGTTTGGCATGCTGCGCAAGGGTGATAGCGCGGTTATAGTGCAACTGGTTGATACGCTGATGAAGAAAAGCCAGAACCAGCAAATGCCACCATTCTTTAAAAAGGGTGATAAGCTGATCACCATAGTTAAAGTACTGGATGTATTCAGGTCACAGGAACTGGCTGCAAAGGACAAGGAAGCAGAGGCCGAGAAAGACAGGGTGCGCATGGAGCAGGAGACGGAAGCGGACCTGATAAAAGGCAGCGCCGAGATGGCGGCCTGGCTGACCATGAAAAATATCAATGCGGTAAAAGCAGGGAAAGGCACTTTTGTAGTTGTTAAGGAACCGGGTTCCGGCATGCAGGCAGATTCTGGCAAATTTGTCTCGGTAAGATATGAGGGTAAAACACTCGATGGCAAAGTATTTGAATCAACCATGGATACGTCCAAAGGCAGGCCCTATACATTTAAAGTAGGAACGGGCGGCTCTATACGCGGTTGGGATGAAGGATTACCCCTTTTTAAAAAAGGCGGCAAGGGAACGTTATATATACCGGGTGCACTGGCTTATGGCAGAAATCCGCCGCAGGGTTCTCCTTTTAAGCAAAATGAAGCGCTGATATTTGATATTCACGTAGTGGATGTGTCAGATAGCCAGCCCGCACCTGTTCGGCAGGAGTTGCCTCCGCAGATAAGAGAACAACTGCAAAAACAGCAGCAACAACAAGAACAACAACAGCAGAAACCTGCGCATAAATAAAATTTCAAAGTGAATCTAAATTTCAACTTCAAAAGCCTGTTCCTTTACCGAACAGGCTTTTTATTTAAGTTGAATTGCCCAATGGTTTTGAGAACAGGTGGGTATATCCATCGGCTGCATCCATTAGCCAGGCTCAGGCATCGCGGTACGCGCAAAAAAGTTTTACCGCCTCCGCCGCTTCTTTTACATCATGCACCCGCAGGATGTCGGCCCCGTTCTGCAGGGCAATGGTGTTTAGTACGGTAGTACCGTTTAGCGCCTCTGCAGGAGATAATCCCAGGGTTTTATAAATACTAGCCTTGCGCGACAGGCCCACCAGCACGGGCCGGCCGGTAATGCCAAAGATGTTTAAATTCCGCAGCAGCGTAAAATTGTGAACCGTGTGTTTGGCAAAGCCAAAACCCGGATCAATGATGGTATCGCGGACACCCGCCTTGGTACAGGCGTCCAGTGTAGCAATAAAATAATCCAGCACCTCTTTTGTTATATCGGTGTACGCGGCATGCTGCTGCATATCCTGCGGTGTTCCCTTCATGTGCATACAGATATACGGTGTTTGCAAACCCGCTACGGTTGAAAGCATGGCCGCATCCAGCCGGCCGGCACTGATATCATTAACGATGGATGCACCCGCCGCAACCGCTTCCGCGGCAACTTTTGCGTAAAAGGTATCGATGGAGATAACGGCCTGGGGTAGTTGACTGGAGATAGCGGCAACAGCACCCGCAACCCGGTTCAGTTCCTCGGCGACACTCAAGAGCCGGCTGCCTGGGCGGGTGCTTTGCCCGCCAATATCCACGATGGTTGCACCCTGCTCCAGCATTTCTGCGGCTTTATCAACAATAGCACCAGTATCATGCTGCCGGCTGGCCCCGTAAAAAGAATCGTTGGTAATATTGATAATGCCCATTACCAGCGGCTTGGCAGCGGTGATCAGCCTTCCCCTACAATTGAGCGTAAACATTGGCGGTATATTCTTATTTTTGAAAAGCAAAGTTGAGGAATAATTTTCATTCGTAACAGATGCAGACAACCAACCAGCAATACGACGCCGTAATAGCCGCCTGCAGGGATATCTATGAACGGAAAACAACAGACTATGGCACCTCCTGGCGGGTGCTGAGAACCATATCGATTGTTGACCAGATTTTTATTAAGGCCAAACGCATCCGCACCATACAGGAGAACCGGAAGCAGAAAATTGGCGATGATATTGCATCGGAGTTTAAAGGAATATTGAACTATGCCATTATTGGCAATATTCAGTTGGCCTTTACCGACAGCGCACTGGGCGAACTGGATGGCGGTAAGGCGCTGGCCCTGTATGATGAACAGGCAAGCCACGCAAAAGCCCTGATGCAGGACAAAAACCACGATTACGGCGAAGCCTGGCGGGATATGAGCCAGGAAAGTTTTACCGATTTGATTTTATCGAAATTGCTGCGCATCAAACAAATTGTTGTCAATAACGGTAAGACCATGATCAGCGAAGGCATTGATGCCAATTATTACGATATTATAAATTATGCAGCCTTTGCGCTGATACAGCTATATGAAACAACTGATTAACATCGCCCGTCTCATTGTTGGGATATTATTTATTTTTTCCGGCCTGGTAAAAGCCAATGACCCCCTGGGTCTAAGCTATAAAATGCAGGAATTTTTTGAGGTATGGGGCTTGACTTTCCTCAACGATTTCAGCCTGTCTCTTTCCGTGCTCATGATTGCGTTTGAAATCATTGCCGGCGTGGCTGTTTTGCTGGGATGGCGTATGAAACTGTTCAGCTGGTTACTGTTACTTTTGATCATCTTTTTTACATTCCTGACTGGTTACGCGGTTCTTTCCGGCAAAATACGCACCTGCGGTTGTTTTGGGGATTGTATTCCGCTTACAGCCGAGCAGTCGTTTACAAAAGACCTGGTATTAACGGCGCTGATCGTATTTATTTTTATCTTCCGTGATAACATTACACCAGTATTTGCGGCAAAAACCAGCGCCCGTATATTGGTGCTAACGGTATTGTTTTCTTTCGCCCTGCAGGGTTATGTATTTAAACACCTGCCTATTGTTGACTGCCTGCCTTACAAGATCGGTGGCAATATACAGACCCAGATGAAAGTGCCGCCCGGCGCGCTGCCAGATAGCACTGTCATTACATTTGTATACACCAAACAGGGCCGGCAGTTGGAATTTACCTCAGACAAATTCCCCGATGATTTTGACGATTCTATGTATCATTTTGTAAAGCGGTACGACAAACTTATCCGTGAAGGGAATGCCCAACCTGCTATTAAAGATTTTATGCTAACAGGGCCCGGCGGTACAGACAGCACACAGGCCATACTGGAACAAAAAGGGCCGGTACTATTCCTGTTTGTAAAAGACAATATGAATGCCGACTACGAAGAAAAAGAAAATCTGCAATTACGACTGATAACAGCCTACGCAAAATCAAAACATATTCCGCTTTACCTGGTTACCAATAGCAGGCAGGCCGGCAGCCAGTTTACTGCAGCAACAAAAGATACCGCCATTGTGCTTGTCTGCGATGCCGTGGCCATTAAAACGGCTGCCAGGGCCAATCCTACGCTGTATTTGCTGGAGAACGGTACTATTATTAATAAATGGGCATACGCGGATTTTAAAAAAGCGGATGCGTATATCCGTAAACATGAGTAAATGATTTGGATGGTAGGTAGGGACAAAAGGGGTTTGGATGGTTGGTGAGGATATCAATCTGGGGACCGGTCTTATACTTACTCAAACAAACAATCATATTTAAATCTTCAACTTGCTCAGATACATTACAAGAAAATTTTTTTACGGACTGCTGGTAATGGCCGGGGTAGTAGTGCTGGTCTTTTTTCTTTTCCAGGGTTTTGGCGATCCTTCCAGGCTGATCATTGGTCAAAGGGCCGATGCCTCTACACAGGACAATATCCGGAAAGAATTATACCTTGATCAACCTAAATGGAAACAGTTCTTTTTTTACCTGAATGATGTTTCGCCCCTGAGCATCTATTCCAAAAAGGAAATCGGCGAGAAACAGCTAAAAGGTGTTTTTATTGGCGGCAATACAAAGCTGGTTTTAAAAGCACCGTATCTCCGTCGTTCTTATCAAACAAAAAAAGAGGTCTGGCAGGTACTAATGGAAGCCCTTCCCGGCACCTTGCTGCTGGCTGTTGCCGCTATGGCATTTGCCGTGGTGCTGGGTATCTTGCTGGGCGTGGCCGCCGCGGTAAAAAAAGGTACCTGGATAGATACCTCGGCCATTTTTACCGGTATCATCGGTATATCGGCCCCATCTTTTTTTATGGGTATCATTATTGCCTATGTGTTCGGCTTTTTGCTTAGCAGCTATACCGGTTTGCATATGGCCGGCAGTTGGTTCGACCTGGATGAGATTACCGGCGAAAGACATATCACGCTGGTCAATTTAATTTTGCCCGCCATCACATTGGGTATCCGGCCCTTGTCCATCATCAGCCAGCTTACCCGCAGCGCCATGCTGGATACACTGAGCCAGGATTATATTAGAACCGCTTATGCAAAAGGGCTTAGCAAAACCCGGGTGATCTGGAGACATGCATTGCGCAATGCGTTAAATCCGGTAGTCACCGCCATTACCGGGTGGTTTGCGGAACTGCTGGCTGGTGCCTTCTTCGTGGAATATATTTTCGGGTGGAAGGGTATTGGAAAATTAACCGTGGAGGCGCTGGAAAAACTCGATTTTCCCGTGGTAATGGGTTCTGTGCTGGTATCTTCCGCTTTTTTTATTTTTATCAATATCTTGGCCGACCTCTTGTATGGCATCATAGATCCAAGGGTGCGGTTGCAGTGATCAGTTTATGATAACTTCTCTTATCACATTTTCCTTTAACGCTTCATTTACGCGTAAAGCAATATTTTCTTTTTGGAACATCAGCTCCTGTTTCAACGGGGCTACTTTTGTACTGATGTATAGTTTGTCGCCGTAGATCTTTATACTATCGGTGTATTTGGCGATTGTCTTTCCCATTAATTTTTCCCAGATATCTGTAATCTGCATGGCCTGTATATCACCCTTCAGCCGGCTGCCGCGCAAAAATTTTTTCATGGCTTCGCCAATGGAATATTCACTCATAGGGCTAAGGTAAAAACAAATATTTTGATAATTTGATTTTGTGATGCCGTTTAATTTCAGCCATTGTTTTTCAACTCAATTACCTGATAAGGCTGCTGCAGACCTGCCAGGGCTGCTTCCAGTCTTTCGCGGTGCGTATCGGTAATAAAAACCTGCCCGTTGTTTTGCACGCAAACCCGGGTAAGCAGGTTATGCATGCGTTGCTGGTCAAGTTTTTCAAATACATCATCCAGCAAGAGGATGGGCGCGAAGCCCTTGTTTTCTTTTAGTATTTCAAATTCCGCCAGCTTTAACGCAAACAACAGGCTTTTGCGCTGGCCCTGTGAAGCAATGAATTTAAAGGGTTGATCGTCCAGGCTGAATTCAAGATCATCCCGGTGAATTCCCTGAACCGTACGTTGTTGCAAGATATCCCGTTGCCGGTTTTGTGCCAGCAATGATGTAAAATCTGTTTGCAGCAAAACGCTCTCATACACGATGCCAATTGCTTCCGGCACTCCGGCAATTTCTTCATACAATGTTTTTACCAGTGGCACCAGTTTTTGCAGGAATATCCTTCTTTGTTCAAAAACATAATTGCCATGGTGGGCCAGTTGCCGGTCGTATACGTCCAGCAATTGCATATCGGCCGTAAAGGCGCTGGCCAGGGTTTTCAGGTAGCCATTTCGTTGCTGCAACACTTTATTGTACAGCATTAGGTGCTGCAGGTAGGCGGCATCCAACTGGCAAAGCAGGGCATCGGCAAAACGCCTTCTTTCCTCGCTGGCCCCGGTAATCATCTGTATATCGTCGGGCGCAATAAAAACACCCGGGAATTTGCCAATGTGTTGCGCAAACTTTTCATAAGCCACCCCATCCAACAGAAATTCCTTTTTTCCTGTTTCGCGGAATATGCAGATGGCTTCCGTTATAAGGCCATCGCCGGATCCCTGTTCAAAATGGCCGGCTATCCGGAATCCCTGCGCACCGCTCAATACGTGCTGTGCATCCGTTTTGCTAAAATAGCTTTTTGTAAAACACAGGTAATGGATGGCGTCCAGGAGGTTTGTCTTGCCAAGACCATTGTTGCCGCAGATGCCGGTTATGCGCCCCGTAAAAGTAAAAATGGCCTGGGAATAATTTTTAAATTGTAAAAGCGATATGGAACGGAGTTGGAGCAAATAAGCTATTTTAATTGTTGTGCCGGTGTTTTTGACCTTGGCCATAAACGGTTTATAAAACACAAAATAGCGTTTTGTTTGACTGACGCGCAAATAATCCGGATAATAAAAGCAAAGATAAGCGCGTGGTAATTTTCTTCCATGAGTAAAAACCGGGCAGAAACCGCTGCATTATATACCACTCATTTTTATTAGTGATTCGCTATAGCCAGGCAAGAACCGGCATCATAAAAAAGACCGTCAAAAATAGGGGACCCGGTCTAAGCGGCCAATATGTTTCGGACACGGTAGAAGCACGCAGCTATTTTGTGCAGGTTTTCCCCGGCCACTTTCTGTTTGTGTCAGGAAATTCCGGATTGGAGGTTTTGGATCCTTGAAAACAGGCTCAAACGGGTACTAAAGGGGCTAAAAAACGCCCTAAAAACAGGGTAGGGGAACCATAAACTTCCTATCTTTGCCACCTTAAAATTGCAAACCAACTGTGGCTACAAAATTCTCCAAAGAAACATACCTGTACTGGTACGAGTTAATGCAGCTTATCCGTCAGTTTGAGCTGATGGCGGAAGAAAAATATAAAATGGAGGGCAAAATCCGTGGTTTTTTTCATGCCTATATTGGCCAGGAAGCCATTGCAGGGGGCTGTATGACGGCCACCCGTCAGGAGGATACTTTTATTACCGGTTACCGCGACCATGGCCTTGCACTTGCTAAAGGTGTAAACCCCAACGCCTGTATGGCAGAATTATACGGCAAGGCAACTGGTTGTGCCAAGGGCAAAGGCGGCAGCATGCACTTTTTTGGTAAAGACCTCGGCTTTTTTGGGGGGCATGGCATTGTAGGCGCCCAGATTGGTACAGGCGCCGGACTGGCATTTGCAGAAAAATACAAGGGCACGGATAATGTAAGCCTGACCTTTTTTGGCGATGGCGCTGCCCGGCAGGGTATGGTAAACGAAGTATTTAATATTGCCATGACCTGGAAACTACCGGTCATTTTTATTTGCGAGAATAACAATTATGCCATGGGTACCTCTGTGGAGCGTACTTCCAACGTGCATGATATTTATAAACTGGCGGATGCCTTTGAAATGCCGGCCGATTCCGTAGACGGCATGAGCTGCGAAGCCGTACATGAAGCGGTGGCACGCGCTGTAAAGAGAGGCCGGGAAGGCGGCGGCCCCACCTTGCTGGAAATTAAGACCTACCGGTACAAGGGCCATTCTATTTCCGACCCCCAAAAATACCGTACCAAGGAAGAAGTGGAAGAATACAAACAACGCGACCCCATTGTGCAGGTGCAAAGCACCATCCTCAAAAATAAGTTTGCTACCCAGCAAGATCTTGACGCCATTAACAAAAGGATAGAGGAGGTGGTAAACGCGTCTGTTAAATTTGCGGAAGAAAGCCCCTGGCCCAACGATGATGAATTATTAAAAGACGTGTATGTGGATCAAAACTATCCGTTTATCGTTGATTGATATTACGGAACGCATCCACTTCAGGAACATAAACCATCAATTTTAAATACAGACTTTACATCATGGCAGAAAAGAGTAAATTACCGGTAACCGAATCAGTAGACACTGTTGACAAGATAACCGGTTTCTGGTACCAGTATAGCAAACAGATCTTGGTTGCAGCCGCAATTGTTATTGTTGCAGGTGTAGGCATTTTCGGGTATTATCATCTTATCTCGGAACCAAAGGAAAAGAAAGCATCTGAAGCAATGCGTTATGCAGAAGAATATTTCAGACAGGATTCCGTAAAGCTGGCCCTGCAGGGCGATAATTTAAACGCCGGGTTTCTGAAGATCATCAAATCTTATAGTGGTACCAAGGCTGCCAACCTGGCTAATTATTATGCCGGGAGCTGCTATCTTACCATGGGTGATTTTAAAAATGCCGCCAAATACCTGGAAGAATTTTCAACTTCGGAACCGCTTGTAAAAGCCAGGGCAAAATCATTGCTGGCCGATGCTGATTCCGAACTGGGTAAAAATGAAGAAGCAGTAAAATTATACAAAGAGGCCGGTACCACGTTTGAAAAAGACGATTATTATAGTCCGCAGTATCTTTTCCGCGCGGGTTTTCTGTATGAAAAGATGGGAAAAACCAAAGAGGCCATTGACGTGTACAAGATGATCAAAGAAAAATATCCCCTGTACCGTGAAAATGATATTGACAAATACCTGGGCCGCCTGGGAGATACGGAATAGAAGAGTGATTAATATGCGGTAGGATAATAATACCGCGATAAGCTGAAATAATAATATGGCTGAAGTAAGCAATAGTAAATTACTGGATATACATACAGGCACTCTACCAAAGGGTGCCTGTGTTGTTATAGTGCGAACGGAATGGAACGCGACCGTTGTTGATAAACTGGAAGAGGGTTGTACCCGGGTACTGAAACAACAGGGCGTGGAAAAGTTTTTAGTGATAACGGTTCCGGGCGCATTTGAAATAAGTTTTGCCGTAAAAAATTATTGGGAAGCCGTAAGGGGTACCGATCATGCGCCGCATGCATTTATTGCCCTTGGCTGCGTACTACGCGGTGGCACCCCGCATTTTGAATATGTTTGCGGGGCCGTTACGAATGGCATTGTGCAATTAAACCTGCAGTTGCCCGTACCTGTTATCTTCGGTGTGCTAACCCTGGATACCAGTGTTCAGGCCGATGAAAGAACCGGGGGCATACACGGTCATAAGGGCGAGGAAGCGGCAATGACCGCCATTAAGATGATGATATTGCAGAAATCAATTAGTAAAGGTTAAAAAAAATCGGAAACAATGAACCCTGGATGCCGGCGGGGAATAAGGAAGGGCCCTTGTCCATTCTGCATTCGTTAAAGCTGTTTGGTATCCGGTATTTTATGCAAGATGAACGTGCAGTTATTCATACCATGTTTTGTAGACCAGTTGTACCCGCAGACGGCGTTCAATATGGTAAAGGTGCTGGAGAAAACCGGTTGCACGGTGGTGTACAATACCAACCAGACCTGTTGCGGCCAGCCGGCTTTTAATGCCGGTTTCTGGAACGATGCAAAGGATGTATGCAGCAAATTCATAAAAGACTTCAGCGGCGCCGATTATATTGTGGCGCCCAGCGCCAGTTGCGTGGGTTTTGTAAGAAATTATTATCCCAAACTGTTCGATAACTCTTCACTGCACAACGAGGTAAAAGAGTTGCAGAAAAGAACAATGGAGTTCTCCGATTTCCTGGTCAATGTGCTGCATACGGAAGATGTGGGAGCAGTGTTGGAGGGAAAAGCTACTTATCATGATTCCTGCGCGGCTTTGCGCGAGTGTAAAATAAAACAGGAACCACGTAAACTATTAAGCCATGTAAAGGGACTGGAACTGGTAGAAATGAACGACGTGGAGACCTGCTGTGGCTTTGGCGGCACCTTTGCCGTAAAATTTGAATCCATTTCAACCAGTATGGCAGACCAGAAAGTAAACAATGCGTTGGCCACCGGCGCCCGTTATATTATTTCCACAGATCTTTCCTGTCTGATGCATTTAGACGGTTACATCAAATACAAGGGCCTCCCACTGCAAACCCTGCACATTGCCGATGTGCTGGCGGGGGAAGTTAAACCATTGTTATTCTGAATCCCAATCATTGTCACCCTGACCTTAGGAAGAGCCTCCCACTACGCTAATTTTTTTAATACAACGGCCTCATGCCGGCTGGGTTTTTATTACGATGGGCGTTGCCATAACGGGTTTCATCACGATGGGCGTCAATACGATGGGCGTCAACACGATGGGCTTCACTCATCGCTATTATCTGTCGCCCCTACAGGGCTCTATTCCGTCGCAAAGCCCCAAAGGGCGACAGATAACAGCGCCCGGTGCAACGGATAACCGGTGGGCCCACACCCAATGGATCCAAATCTTTATCATCCAGTATTTAAAATTTTACGGCCAGGCTCAGCCTTGCTGCAAAAGGCGTTCCGGGCGTAAAACATATCTCCTCTACGGGTTGTGCTTCCCCTTTTAAACGGGTCTCCGTATCAAATTGAGTTTCTTTCCATTTTGTATTGAAGATATTGTTGATCACCAACCCGATTTCATACTTTGGTTTCACATAATTGATAACCGCATCAGTAATAAAATAGCCAACCGCGGTAAGACTGTAATCTTCTTTGCCCGGCCGGTCTCCCAAATAACGGTAACGCAGGCTGCCGTTAAAACCCTTTTTATTGGTATAGGAAATGCCAGCGGTGCTGGTCAAGACCGGTGCCAGCGGAATATAATTCTGACCTTTGGGATCTTTGGTTGACCGCCCATGGGCATAGTTCAAATCAAGTTCAAAATAAAGGGTTTTTATGGGTTGGTAACGTCCCGAAAAATCAAACCCAACACGGCGTGTTTTGCCATTGAAGCCGATATCGCCACCGTCTCCGCTGTATACAAATTCCTGCTGCAGCCAAATATACCAAATGGCGGCATTTACTATAATGTTTTTGATGGGTTTGAATACCGTGCCCAGGTCTGCACCGTACGCTGCGGGTAATGATTGATAACCGTGTTCCACCACCACCGAACGGGCATCATTGGAATGAAGCCCCCTGCCGCTGGTCAGGTAGAATTGTGTTTTATCATCCACATGGTAATAAAAATTTAGTTTGGGGCTCACAATATTCGCGGGTGCTTTGTAAGTACCCGTTCCCGGCAGGGTGGTATCCCCGGCAAACTTATTGTTGTAGGTGTTAAAGAACTGGTCGAAACGCAGACCGGCATTGATGCTGAAATGAGGATTGAAATTAAACGTTTCGCTTAAGTAAGGGGCAATGTTTAGTTCGGTTATATCGCCCAGTTTAATAAGGCCAATCGTTGTAAACCGATCCGCGGTATGGGAGAGTTCTGAATTGTGTGTCTTGTCTGACCGAACATTCAGACCCGCTTCCGTTATCATTTTGATGGCACCTGTATATCCAATATGGTGATAGCTTCCGTTATAACCCATCAGGCTACGCCCTTCTCTTTGTCTTATTTCATCGCCGTTCACGGTATCCGTTAAAAAGAACGTAAAATTGGTATGCAGGTCAAAATGGGTGTTGGAATAATACAACTGGTTCTCTATCACATCACCGTTGTACAGGGCCGTTACCAGTTGAGCGTTTATATTGGTGCGGTAGGTAATGCCCCCTTCAAAAGGGTCAATGGCGCCGTAGAAACCAATAAGCCCTTTGGCAACTGCGCGGTCCGGTATCTGGCCGGAAGCATCCCATTTGCTCCAGAAAGTTGTGGCCGATACCGTTAGATAGCTGCTGGCAGAGACCCTGCCATTGTATTTGGTAAATAAATTGAAGCGTTTAAAATGCTGTGGGTTGTCGAAATATGCATTTGAATACCGGTATTCGGAAGCCAGGTACCAGGATTGTTGTTTTTGTTTTGCCTTGCTGTTTAGCAGGTTGAACATCGCCAGTGCGCGAACCGTCTTAAACATGCCGGCTTCCAGTTTAACGGTGTTTTCGGTAAGGGCATTTTTTGTATTGAAATCAACAGAACCGGTTGTGGTAAAATCACCCTTGGCGGCGCTATAGAGGCCTTTTTTAAAATCTACGCGCTGTATGGTTTCGGGGATGATAAAATGGCTGTCGGCAAATCCCTGTCCGTGGGCATGAGAAACCATGTTGATGGGCAACCCGTCCACTTCCAGCCTGAAATCCGTGCCGTGGTCGGCGTCAAATCCGAGGAGGAAGATTTGTTCGGCCTTACCGCCTCCCTGGTGCTGGCCGATGACGATGCCGGGAATAATGCGTAAGACTTCCTGCGAATTGTTTACACCTCGCATGGCAATATCAGCGCGACTGATGGGTTTGTACTGGTCTCCGGCATGGGCGGAGATGGTAACCGAACTCAATTCAATACTGCGCGGGTTTAACATATCCTGGTACCGGAGATCATTGAGCGCTTCTATTGAAATCGTTTATGACTCATAACCTACCGATGAAAATAAAATATCCGTTGTGGGTGCTTTCAGCTGTCTGATATTGAATCTCCCCAGTTTCTCTGTAATACGCTGTGTTTTGGCCGGCAGCAGCATAACGGTTACGCCTTCCAGCGGCTGTTGGCTGGTGGCATCTACCACGATTCCCCTGAAGACAAGCTGCGTTTGGGCTACGGGTAACAATAAAAAAACGAAAATCCAGGTCAACCCTATATTGCGTATAAATGAACGGCCCATATAAATGAGTAAGCGTTCTGCAAATAACGGCTATTCCAAGGTTTTATTGAATAACAGCAGAAACGCGTTGCTTTGGTGTATTTACAAGATAAGAAGGGATAATCTGGCATAAACATGTTTTTCTTTTTAACAGCGCCTGATTTTGTAAAGCCCTTAGGTCAATTTTGTACGATAGAGACTTGCAAAGGGGGAACTACAAGCCTGAATAATAGTCATACCCCCGTTCGGCCCAGTAGTCGGGCGGTCTTTTGTCATTGAAATACAGGGTGCCGATTCTTTTTATGCTTTTTATACCATATTTAACAGGAATGATCATGCGCAAGGGATAGCCCTGGTTCAGGGGCAGGGGCTTGTTGTTCATTTCGTAACACAACAGGGTTTGCGGATGGAGGGCGCTGGGCATATCTATGCCCACATAGTAATCAAGATCGGGGGTTGCCATGCCAACATATTTCAGGGACGTTTCTTTATCAAGGTGATAAGCCGCAGCAAAATCGCTGAATTTTACGCCAGCCCAGTGGGTAACCTGGTTCCAGCCTTCTATGCATTTAAAATCAAATACGATTTCTGTTTTCGGTAGTTTTTTTATGTCTGCCAGTGAAACCTCCAGGGTATCGCCGTTTGCCTTTGC
Organism: Bacteroidota bacterium; assembly: GCA_040007355.1. Taxonomy (GTDB): domain Bacteria; phylum Bacteroidota; class Bacteroidia; order Chitinophagales; family Chitinophagaceae; genus JACMLD01. Next base: position 25,643 of record JBDTVE010000026.1, read on the forward strand.
CACCCGGAGCTTCCAGCCGGTGGGGTCAAAATCGTTGTTCATGCCTATATCACCGTTTACTCTGGGTATTTTTACCGCGGCGGAAACAGGGTAGGTTTTAACAAGATGCTGGGTGCCCACCGTTCTATCAAAAATCTTTTCATTGGCGCGCAACACCGTTCTTACCGGTACCGGTAACCCGCCTGTTAGTCCATTATCCGGCGGCATATTTTTGATATAGATCCAACTGATTACTGCCCCTGCGGCGAGTACAAAAAAAATACAGAATGATACAATTGTTTTGCGGCGAATCTGTTTTTTAGTATATAATTTATTTTCGTTCATCTTTTTATTTTTATTGGTTTTCCGGAATGGGTTCCACGGTTGTCTCCGGTACCGGTGCAACTGGCGCAGGCATGGTTTCAAAACCGGTGATCATGGCCTGGAAATTTTGCCAGCCGGCACGTATTACCTGTGCAATATGAACAATAAAAAAAAGACAGTATCCAATGGTCAATGAAAAATGGAAAATGCGGGTTAATGCATAGCCGCCAAACAAACTGCACAACCAACCCAACTGTACCGGTTTGTAAATAGCCAGGCCAGTAATAAGAGAGCCCAGACCCATAATTATGATTAGGGTGTAGGCAATTTTCTGGGCGCTGTTGTATTTTAACTGGGGTGGTGCCGTTTTGCGGATATGAAGATCATGCAGGAGTACCTGCCAGGCCTCTTTAAAAGATCGGGTATTGGGCAACAGGTATTTCCATTCACGGGAAAGGAGGAGATAGAGAACATACGCCAGACCATTCAGGAAAAACAGCCACATAAAAAAGAAATGCCACCCCATTCCTTCTGCCAGGCGGAACGGAATATTGAGCGTGTCATAAAATTTCTGGGGAAAAAATTTTACCAGGGTTGTATTGCCAAAACCCAAGCGGTATACATCATTGGCCCAATAGATGAGCAACCCGCTCCAAATCATAATTGCCAGTACCGGGAAGTTTATCCAGTGGAACCAGCGGATGGCAAGGGGATGTTTTTTTTCCAGCAATTTCATGTATATAAGGTACGAAAGAAAGGATAAAAAAGATTAAGTTGGGGCCGGCCGGAGCGGCAAATTCATGAATATTTATATTTACCGAGAGTTATTTGTTTATAATTAAAAATGGCGAACTTTAAGAAAAATATCCCGTATGAGGATCGTAAAAGATATACTGGCCAGCAAGGCCCATGCGTTCAACATGGTGCAGGTAGATACCCTTGTTTTAGATGCCCTTACCCTATTGGATTCTGTAAACCTGAGCTATCTGGTGGTAATGGATGGAGATACTTACAAAGGTATTTTCTGCGAAAGGGATTATAGCCGGAATGTTATCCTGAAAGGCCGTTCCAGCGATAAGACCCTGGTAGAAGAAGTAATGACTACCGACCTGCCGGTGGTAGCGCTTACAGACAGCGTTGAATATTGTATGAATTTTATGAATGCAAACAAGACCCGTTATTTGCTGGCATACGATCATGGCAAATTTGTTGGTGTTGTTACCATTCATGACCTGTTGCGTCAGGTGATAGCCAATAAAGAAGATGTTTTTGACAGCAGTGTGGCCAACAGCCTGCTCGACAATGAAGAAAGCGGGCGGATCTACTAACGCTTATACCGGTACAGGATAACCGCCATTAAATAACTCTATCGTTCTAATAAAAACACCCCGCCGTTGCCGGTGGGGTATTTTATTGGTGAGGGGTAAAGTGGCGTCTTCGCGGATGCTATTGCTGCATACCATCGCCGGTATCCTGCACACTTTTCATATTTTTCCTTTTAAATAACGATATATCTATTTTTCCAAAACGGCAGCCGAAATTCAGTCGCACCATTTGCGGGTCGCGCAGCCTGTTGTAATGCCGTATAAAATAATCGCTGTACGAGTACTGGTTGGTAATCCGGGTACGGAAAATATCATTGATGCTGGCCGTTACT
>JBDTVE010000027.1:0-8040 GCA_040007355.1 Bacteroidota bacterium
TGGGCGAAGCGATTGGGAGGAACTGATTATGAGCATGGCCGTTCAATTGCTGTAGATGCCAGTGAAAATGTTTATACACTAGGGGAATTCCGCGGCACGGAGGATTTTGATCCCGGCCCGGGAACCTACAACCTTACTTCCTTCTCTGCGTGCTGTTACGATATGTATGTTTCTAAACTTGATGCTTCAGGTAATTTTCTATGGGCAAAGCAATTGGGTGGAACTGAGGTTGACTACCCAACAGCTATTACTGTGGATGCAACCGGCAATGTATATGTAACAGGTGATTTTGAAGGCACTGCAGATTTTGATCCCGGAGCACCAGTATATAGTTTTACTTCTGTAGGCGGTGCCGATATTTTTATTGTAAAATTAAATACCGCAGGTGATTTCCTATGGGCTGCGCAAATGGGTGGCCCTTCTAATCCAGGATCAGTCAGTGACCTTGCACGATCCATAGCTGTAGACGGTGACGGAAATGTTTATACAACAGGCTATTATAGTGGCACTGCAGATTTTGATCCGGGTGCAGGCGTATATAACCTCACTTCTTATGATCCATTTGGCCAAAGCGGCTTTGTTTCCAAATTAGATGTTGCTGGACATTTTGTTTGGGCAAAACAGTTTACCGGTCTGTCTAATGTTGTAGCTTTTTCCATAGCAATAGACGGTAGTGGAAATGTTTATACAACGGGAGTTTTTTACAGCACTACCGATTTTGATCCAGGCCCGGCAATATATGATCTTACTCCCCCCGAAGATAACAACTACGATGTTTTTATTTGCAAGTTGGATGCATCTGGCAATTTCATCTGGGCAAAGCGAATAGGCAGCCCGCATATTATAGGTGCATATCTTTCTGATAATAGCGCTGGTATTACGGTGGATGCTACCGGCAATGTATATACAACAGGTTATTTCCCGGGCACGGTTGACTTTGACCCCGGCCCGGATATTTATAATATGACCGCAGCCGGCGCCAGCGGAACCGTTGATATTTTTGTTTTGAAATTAGATACCGATGGCAATTTTGTTTGGGCAAAACAAATGGGCGGTCTGTATTTTGATGGGGCATATGGTATAACAGTTGATGCTGCAGAAAATGTCTATACAACTGGCTATTATAGTGGCAGGGCTGACTTTGACCCAAGCCCCGCCATATATAACCTGACCACTACCAGTGGTAATATCAGCAATGATGCAGATATTTTTGTTTCAAAATTAGATGCCGCCGGCAATTTTGTATGGGCAGTAACAATGGGTGGTGTAAGCTTTGACTATGGCTCTGCTATTGCTGTTGATGCAGACCAGCATGTGTATATAACAGGTGTTTTTGCCGGCACAGCCGATTTCGATCCTTCCATCGCCGAATATAACCTGGCTTCCGCAGGCGCTGACGACGTTTTTGTACTTAAACTTGTTGGCAGTGCATTGCCTATACAACTCCTGAACTTTGCCGCGAAAGTAAATGATAAAAACACCGTTGCTATTTCATGGACTACTACCACGGAAATTAACAACAATTATTTTACCGTAGAACGATCAAGAGACGGGCTTAGTTTTGAACAGGTGGCTATTGTAAAAGGCGCCATCAACAGCAGCCTTCCCATCCATTACCAGGCTACTGATAAGACACCCTTGCCAGGCAAATTATACTATCGGTTAAGGCAAACCGATTTAGATGGCAAACACACTTTTAGTGCGCTTGTGCAGGTTCAGATAAATACCGCGAACAGTAATCGGTTTACTATTTACCCTAACCCGGTGCAGCAGGTGTTGCAGGTACAGCTAATAGCTTCAGCTAACAGAAGCATTGTGTGGCAGGTGCAGGATGCAACAGGTAAAATACTGAAACAGCAAAGCGATCAATCGCACGGCCTCAATCAAACAATTGATGTATCCGTTTTGCCAAAGGGAATTTATTATCTGGTATTAAAGACAGATGACAATACAATGGTAGAGAAATTCATTAAACAATAACGTGTCTTAATCCGCCCTCTTTTGAAGAAAAAGGCTTTGTGCAGCATTCAACTTAATAAAATAAATAGTATGAAAAAATTGACGCTTTTTATTGCTATTGCAATAATCATTATGACCGTTATTTCCTGCAAAAAAATAATTTCTGGTGGTATTGATGCTCCTCCAATTGATGAAACGCCAGTACCAACGGCTGTAGGCGATGCAGTTGGAGCTGTTGTAACAAAACAAATTGGCGTAAATGGCGGTGCTGTTACTTCATCAGATGGTAAAGTTGAATTGCAAATCCCCGCGGGCGCATTAAGCGGCAATACTACTATTTCTATCCAGGCAATTACCAATAATGCACCAAATGGTATCAGCAATGGTTACCGTTTTACACCAGATGGAATGAAATTTTCAACTGCCGCCACATTAAAAATCCACTACACGGCAGGTGATATTTACGGTTCATTGCCGGATCTTTTGGGTATTGCCTTCCAGGACAGTACCGGATTGTGGTGGCGTGTAAATAATTTTACTAATGACCAGGTTAATAAAGCCATTTCAGCGCCCATGATGCATTTTAGCGACTGGACCCTGTTTGAAGTAATGAACATTACACCCCCGTCGGCTGCTATTAGAACAAACAAATCTATGAACCTGGAGGTAACGTATGTAAATGCAAAAGACGATGATGAAATGGTATCGGTTCTTTTACACAAGGTGGGAAAAATTAGTTGGTCCGCAACTACCGGTGTATTGTCAGCCACAACGGATTATACAGACATGTCACGCCATTATAAAGCGCCGGCAACCATTCCTTCAGCTAACCCCGTGGCTGTTTCTGCACAGGTACAAATTACTTTTAAATATCATGGCAAAACCTTTAATAATACAACGTTGGTATCAAATATTACAATTTATAACACCGATGAAGTGTATTTGCTGGAATTAAAAGTAGTGGACGGTCATTGGTGGCCAGGTATGATTGCAATTGATTCTGTAAGTATGCGGGTGAAGGTACAGGATACCGCCGTTACCATTTCAAACATTGTAAATTTCCCTTCTGTCGCCATTCCTCCTAAACTTGTGGTGGGCAATGCTACTGTTATATGGATTCCTGACCCTGTTGGTGAATTAAATATTACGAAAGCAATGGGTCGTAATGCAGTGGATTTTTTTGGAGACAATACCGGTTACTTAGGGTTTGATTTTACGCAGACAGATGTGCATACACCGAAGTACCATGTTGTTACGCCACCCAATAGCGATCAATATTATGGTGGAGCCCCGGATCCCGGATTCCTTTTGGGGACTTCATTTCACACTACTGTGGGCAGAATTTATTATGAACAGGGCACCACCGATCCTTCCAGTAATGTTATCATACAAGTAAAATTAACCCTGCAGTTTTAAACAACAACTAACAATTTGTAAAACCTTTACCTGAAAGATATCCGTTCCTTTACCTGAAATTCCGTAAAGGTTGTTCCACCAGTTTTCGCGGCCATTCCCTATGAAAGTGTGGATGCCTGCTGTATGTTCATAGCATACAATCTGCGCAGACTGATGAATATCAATGACAAAAACACCTTTACAATGCTCCTGCAGCATCTTGTCTTTTTTTATATTACAATAATTACCGCAGCAAATACTTTTACCACCCGATTAAGCTACTTGTTTTTGTAAAACAAAATCATTGCTATTCTTAATGACCTTGCAAAATTGCCCTGCAATCAATTGTTTTTATCACTCAATTTAAGTTCTTAAACGAACTGACGTTATTTGCAATCTTACGGCAACTAAAATTTATAAGATGATTTGATTTTTAAAATAATATTCTTAACACGAAAACAGAATTTTTAGGTATAATTCCTGTCCTTCCGTCTGCTAACATTGCAAGAGATATTGCATGGCATAAAGAAAATGTAGGGTTTAGTAAAATGTTTTCAGATCACATGTATGCCGGTCTTTACAGAGATAATATTTATATTCATCTACAATGGTTCACTTTTTTCATACTTCTATTCTTTAGAAAATGATGCGGCAAAAGCCAGTCCAACCTATTAGCCAAACTGATGGCTGACGTTTAATTTGAGCATCCTATTTTCAGCGAATTTCTGGGTATCGGTAAGATCGGATGCACTGCCTTCCACCAACTTGCCGGGCAAGCTTCGCTACCCTCAGTCGCAGCAAATATGCCTACAGCATTTGAGTTTAATATAGTGCTAAATTCCTGTATTTTGTTAACGGGATGCTGGTAATTTGCTTTACCAATATTCAGCGATTATCATCAGCGGTTTTATAACCCGGCCGTCCCCTGCCAGCGCTCATTCTGGTTTTTACAGATGAAAGCCATAAAATGGTGATCGGTACACAAAATAGGTTGCGGACGCCAGAATTTTCCGTAGTCCTGCCCGGGTTCGTTTTGCCAGGTAGCCGTTGACCTTCGGCACTCATTGCCGACGCCTTATTTGAGTAAAGATTTTCTTTTTGAATGGCAAATTTCTACTGCATTTTCGGGATCCGGGTTCCTGACTTCAATACGGCCATTGGACGCATGGCCTAAAACACCGAAAAAAACGCAAAAAAGCGTGAAAATATGATAACATAAAAATCAAAAGCCTGTAAATAAGTGAATCGCTTCTCTACAAGATGTAACAGCTGTAAAAGACCTGATATAGTTCCGGTCAATGATAACCGGAGGCCGGATGAAACCGGCTGTGCCGGGTAAAACGGGTGCATGGGCACAAATGACTGCCAGCAGTATTATTTTCGGGAGCGTACATTCTGCCAGTGATGGATAAGGCAATAATTCCCAACATTAACCAAACGATTGAACAAATATATGGGTAATTACTATAATTTCGGGAAGCTGATGCAGCTCATAAAAAGTCAGCCTGCTGCAATGCATATGAAAGAAGGAACAACCTGTTTGATACTGATACTGGTCATGTTATCCGGCCTGACGGTGGTTGGGCAGACCGACAGCACTGCAAAAGATAGTGCGTTGCTTAAACAAATCGAACTGCAATTGCAGCAGGGCACGCCCGCGCCTGCTGCCCCCCAGCAAACAAGATCAGGCATTTCCGCAAACCCAGACATTGGTGTTGTGGCAGATTTCCGGGGCGCTTATATTAGCCAGGGAAAAAAGAATTTCGACGCTTACCTGGATGAAACAGAAGTATCGTTTCAGTCAGTGGTTGATCCTTATATTAGGGCTGATTTTTTTGTTTCGTTTGGCAGGAACCCGGTTACACACAAATATGGGGTGGAAGTAGAAGAGGGTTATCTTACCACCCTTTCCCTCCCGGCTAAACTACAGTTGAAAGCCGGAAAGTTTCGGGAAGCGGTGGGTAAAATAAATCCAACCCACCCCCACGCATTGCCTTTCATTGATTTGCCCAATGCATTCGTCAACTATTTTGGGGAAGAGGGATTAAATGATGAGGGGGTTTCGGTGAGCTGGCTTACCCCCACAAAGGCTTTTTACCAGGAGTTTGTTTTCCAGGCCACTTCGGGATCCGGCGAATCACCAACATTCAACCGGGGCGACAACAATCGTTTTATTTACCTTGGCCATCTAAAGAACTTTTTTACACTTACCGATAATGCTACTCTGGAATTTGGTTTAACCGGGATAACAGGCCCCAATGATTCGTCCCGTTATACCAATATCGGGTCTGCGGATATCACGTACAAATGGAAGCCGGTCAGGCTCAATACATACCGTTCCCTTACCTGGCAGAATGAGTTTTTCTTCAGCAATGCCAGATATACTGCCAGCCGTGGGTCCAGATCGTTCGGCCTGTACTCTTTCCTTGAATACCAGGTATCAAAGAGATGGTTTATTACGGGCAGGTATGATTATGCCCAGAAACCCTATGATAAAAATATTGCAGAGCAGGCTTATTCGCTAACGGCAAGCTGGCTGGCCACTGAATTTCAAAAAATAGAATTCGAGGATAAACAAACTATCGTAAACGTTGGGTCGGATTTTAACCAGTTCTGGCTGCGCTGGATATTTGTAATCGGCGCCCACGGTGCACACCAGTATTAAAAAATAAGATAAAACGACTATACATGAAAAGACTCCTTTTACTTCCTGCCCTGTTGCTGTTCATGGCAGCCCGTACAGTTGCGGGCCCCATAAAAATTGTCACCACCACAACCGATATGAAGAGCATTGCGGAATTGATCGGCGGCAATAAAGTGAGTGTTCAGTCCATTGCAACCGGCTATCAGAATCCTCATTTTGTTGATCCCAAGCCCAGTTATATCATCAGCCTTTCCAACGCGGATATGTTTGTAACCGTTGGACTTGACCTTGAAACCGGCTGGTCGCCACAGTTGCTTTCAAGTTCCCGCAACCCAAAGATTCAAAAAGGTTCACCGGGTTATGTAGATGCATCGGAAAACATAGGACTTTTACAGGTACCGTCTTCGATTAACAGGGGAGAAGGGGATATTCACATTTATGGCAACCCGCATTATTGGCTGGACCCCATGAACGGAAAAGTAATTGCAAGAAATATAGCCAACGGGCTGGAAAGAATTGATCCTTCCAACAAAGCATTTTATGAGGCCAATCTGGCGGCATTTTTAACCAGGATAGATACAAAATTGAAGGGCTGGCTGACCAAAATGGCCCCTTTCAAAGGAAGTAAAATCATTGCCTACCACAATGAGTGGGTTTACTTTGAAAGAAGGTTTGGCCTGGAAATAGTAGACTTCATGGAACCCAAACCGGGTATCCCGCCGTCACCCTCTCAACTGGTAAAAGTGATCAAAGAGATAACTGCAGATAAAATAAAAGTTATCATTTCATCCCCTTATTTTACAACTTCTTCCTCCGATGTGGTGGCCAGGCAGACAGGTGTAAAAGAATTAACGCTGGCCACTTCCACGGGAGGTTTCAGCGCCATTAAGAACTATTTCGACCTTTTTGATTATGATATTGATCAGCTTGTAATGGTATTAAAATAATCACATAAACAGCATTGTATGTTAGAAATGTTCCATTTGCCTTTTATGGTCCAGGCTTTTACTGCGGCCGTTATTACCGGTATCCTGCTATCGTATATGGGTGTGCATGTAGTTGGAAGGGGAATTGTTTTTGTAGACCTGGCACTGGGGCAGATATCTTCACTCGGCGTCGCATTCGCTGCATTTCTTGGCACCGGTGTTACTTCCATTCCGCTGATATTTACTTTGTCCGGCGCCTTGCTCATGTCATTTATAAATATAAGGGACAAGCGCTTAAAGCAAGAAGCCATTATAGGCATCTTATACGCGTTTGCATCTGCGCTAACAGTACTGCTCATTTCAAAAACAGCGCATGGGGACTCGGATATACAGGAAGTGCTGTTTGGTAATATTTTATCGGTAAGCTGGGATCAGATTATTACTCTTGGATCGGTGTTTGGAGTTATCCTGCTGATCCAGTTGATTTTTTTCCGCAAATTCTTTGCCCTGACGGAATCTTTCGAAAATGGAGTCAACCACCTGGTGGGCATTTTCAATATCTGGAATTTTCTTTTTTATATCTCTATCGGCCTGACCATCGTTTTTGCGGTTAAGATAAACGGGGTCATTCCTGTTTTCTCTTACCTGATTATCCCGGCCGTAACAGCTATCATGTTGGCAAAAAACAAGACCATTGTTTTAATCACCGCGTTAGTCATCAGCCTGCTGGGCAGTCTTTTTGGACTGATCTTTTCTTTCCATTATGATTTTCCTGCCGGTTCGTCCATTGTGGTGGTCCTGGGCGGGATTTTCCTGCTGGCATCTTTCTACCGGGTTGCACGGGGTTTGGTCAGGAAAAAACAGTAAGGAAGCAACTGACACAATATTATCTGTTCGTTTTCAGGAACTCGTTCTACTGCTGCCTCGACATGTATTATTTTCCCGGCTCCAGAAAAATTGTAGGCCAAGCTGGTACCTCGGTCCCTGGAAATAACGAAGCTCAATGGAATGCCGCGCACAACAGCATGTTTTTAATATTTATCCCTCAACACTAGCACCCATCTTTCCTCTCTATTTCTTTTCGTGCTTTATCCGGTAGCATCCCGCTGCATATTT
>JBDTVE010000028.1:0-1715 GCA_040007355.1 Bacteroidota bacterium
TTCTTTACAGCAGTTCACTTACTCAGTTGGACGAGTTAAAAGAAATAGCTGCCACCGTTACCCAGCACCAGTCGGTAGAAGTAAAAGAAACCAACCCGGAGATTATGAAGCCATCCAGTTAGCGATATTGAATTATTAAAGGGTCTTCCACGCATTCCGCAGGAACCTGGTGAAATTTCCATGCATGATATTTTCAATATCTTGTTCGGTATAGCCGCGTGCTGCAAACAGGGGCACCAGTTTTTGAAGATCGGCAATGGTATCCAGGTCGTACGGGCACTGTTCTTTTCCATATGCGCCGTCCAGGTCGGTACCGATACCCGTATGCAGGGTATTGCCGGCGATCTGACAGATATGATCCAGATGATCAATTAGTTTCTCCAGGTTGCAATGCATGTTTTGCGGGGTCGACTGGCCCCGTTGCCAGCCGGGTACCAGCATCCAGGCATCCATGGCCCCACCAATAACAGCGCCGCGTTCAATCAAAGCCTTTATTTGTTCGTCGCTGAATTGCCGGTTGTGGTTTACCAGGGCCCGGCAGTTGTTATGACTGGCCCATACCTGGCCATGAAAATGATCCATTGCCTGCCAGAAAGCATCGTCACAAAGATGGGTAGCATCCATAATAATATTCAGTTCTTCCATCTTCTTTAGCAGGGCCAACCCGTTTGCATTCATCTGGCCGCTTGCGTTGGTGCCGTTGGCATAACGACCGGGGCCATAGTGTGCCGGTCCTACTGCCCTTAGCCCATACCGGTAGGCCGTTTCAAGATGTTCAATGGTTATTAGGGAGTCCGCGCCTTCCAGGCTAAGGATGTAGCCAATGGGTTTGTTGTCGTTTGATTTTCCGTTGTTCCACAATCCTAGCTGTGTTTCCAGTGTGTCCAGGTTGTTTACCTGTACCATTTCACCTGCATCTTCCATGGCCTGGTACCAGGCCCGCTGGCCCTGAGTTTGCGCCCATGCCTGGTAGCTGGAATGCCAGCCGGACAATTTATTTCCGGGTGGCACATACCGGCCAATTTGTGTAGCCACCACCAACCCTATATTACCTGCCCTCAATGCCGGCAGCGATACAGTACCGTTTGCGCGGTCGGGCTTATCCGTTAGCCCCTGTTCCTGTTCCCGGATTTCCGTTACGGTACTGCTGAGGTCGCGATTCCATTCCATGGCATTCATGCTGAGATCAAGGTGCGCATCTAATATAAACATACCATTGCTTTTAATTAATGGTCTCAATAAAAGTGTTAACCCAAGCTGGGATATTCCAGCACCAGTAAACCAAATGACGCCGGAACATGAAAATTCGGTTCTGCCATGTGCGGGCCAATCCAGTTGATTAACCGTACATGGGCACCGCCCGGTTGCTGGGCCGTACATTCCGCCCGGAACAACCTGGCCGGCCGCATCCATTTCAAGGCAATAATAGGGCGACGTTTTATTGTCGGCCCTAAAAATATTTCAACCTGGTCACCTGCAACGGTTTCTTTTTTCTCATTTTTGCTGACAAAATTAGTCACAGTATCGTCCTGTACAATAAAAGAAAAATAGCCATCTCCCGTCCCATAGTGCTGAAATGAAGTAGCGGATACTGCCGCCATTTCTCTAACAGGATGCGCAATAAGAGTTATACACTATTAACCTGGCCATTCACCCCCTGGCCCAGGTTATCCTCTGTTTCATCCGGGAGTTTTATATAAGTTAAGGATTTTCAA
>JBDTVE010000029.1:0-2363 GCA_040007355.1 Bacteroidota bacterium
TGCTTTTGTGCAGCATTCTTATTGGCGATGGCCTCCTGTTCCAAAACAGGTCCTACCGGTCCAGCGGGTGCTGCCGGTCCGGCCGGAGCTGCAGGCCCCACGGGTGCCGGCGGCGCTGCTGGCACCAAGGGCGACCCCGGTACAGTCAATGTTATTTATTCTGCGTGGCTGGATGCCCATTATCAGGCTGATGTGAATGGAACGGATACAATCGGCTTTGCTTTTGACACAACCGGTGTTGTCAAACTAACCAATACCATTTTAACCAGTGGCGAAGTAAAAGTTTATATCAACCTGGGCACCGCTGCACAGCCGGCTGTTGTGCCGCTACCATACTGGGATCCTTATACCCAAATAAGCATAAACCCAACTTTTTACTCACAGGAGATTTATTTATATGCAGACCTGGATGTATCAACCTATACAAACAGCACCGGTGGTAAGCAGCAGCAATGGAGGTATATCATCATACCCGGAGGAACAACAGCACGTTCGGCTATTGACTGGAACAACTATGCAGCGGTTAAAAAATACCTGAATCTACAAGACTAAGCATATATAATCCATAAAAAAAAGACGCAGCTGGCTGTGTCTTTTTTTTATACATTCTATCCCACTATTGAATTTTTACCGCAATCCCCAGTTGTATATGGCTTGAACGCCAGGCGTAGCGATTATCGATATTATTGATATTGCTGAAACCCTGGTTATACCGGCCATACAGGGCCACCTTGCCCATATTAAACTGCGCCCCTACATTTCCGCTGAATTCAGAAGACTTAAATGCCTTGCCATCCCCCTTGCGGAGCAGGCTTTCCGCGTCTACCAGCAGGATGCCGTATTGCGGTCCCACTAAAAAAGAAAAGGCCTTTGTAACATTGTATTTTATCAGTACCGGGATGCTGAGATAAGCCAGTTTAATATCCGGCGCTGCAAAGGGGTTACCACTGGTAATATAGTAGGTCATAAAATCATCCCCTTTTTTCGTGTTGTTTTGGGTAAATAACAGTTCCGGCTGAACGCTCCATCTATTGTTGAGCACGCGTTCCGCAAACACACCGGCCTGGAAGCCGGTGGTATAACCGGAAATGGTACCTTTGCCCGTAAAGGCGGTGAGGTTGAGGTCTGCTTTTACGCCAAAATGCCATTTATAGGGACTGGTTTGAGCGTGCAAAAGACCCGCTACCAGCAGACCCAAAAAGCTAAGTGTGTACTTCATAAATAAAAATTGATCGTAATTATTTTTTTTACGGCGTGTTTATTTTTCTTCTTTTTCAAAACCACCGGCTTGTTCACAAAAACCGATCACAAAATCTACCAACACAACCCTAACCGGTAAAAAGATGATAAGCAGGGATTACTTTTATTTGTAAATGTACACGCAGCAGGGTTTGCAAACTGGTTAAATGCATGTTAATAGAAAAAAACTGTATTCCCGGTTTAATAAACCCATGCCGCATACCCGCAAAGAACGACTAAATGCCGTAAAAAAATACCGCCCTTTTGAGTGGCGGTATTTTTTGCTGCGTACTAACGGATTGCCGGGCAGGCTGCCTAATACTTATAGTAGTTTCTCTTGGCGTCATTAATGGCTTTGTCCCTTTCACTTTTCAATTGATGTACCACATTTCTTCTTTCTTTACGGCTAAGACTGGTATCATGTTTTGCAGACCATATCTTATCGCTGTAATCATCCTTTATATCTGTTACCTGCACCTGTAATTTGGAGGGCCGGTAATTGGGTCTGTAATAATCGTTGTACCCGTACGGATAGCCATATGGATTATAACCAAACGGCGAATAATAAAAAGGGGAATAAGCGCCAATGCCAATTGAAACTCGCGGACGAATAACGTGCACCTGACCACCCCCGTGCCAGCCGCCATGCCCACCCCGCTGAGCGGAAGCGCACATAGTCAAACCCAATGCAACCACTATTATCATTAACTTTTTCATATTCGTGTAATTTTATACCATATAGACTCAAAAATGATACAAAAGAAACAGCCGGATAAATCTTATAACGATTCAATAACAACCCCCGCAAGAGACAAATAACAATACTTTTTTAGTTGTATTTTTTTTAACATTCCGGCGATAGAATGTCAGGCATCCATTCCGGTATGTCATGATGAATGCCCGCTGACTGGCAAAATTATGGCAGGAAACAGCAAGTCTGTTGTATACCTGAATACCCGGGTATCGCACCGTGTATCTATAACCTCAAAGTGGGCTTTTGCCAACTGGCTTTTAGCGGACCCCATGATAAAAAGTTGTGGAACGGGATAAAACTAAAGATGGCCGGCAATGCCGGCCATCCTGGGAAAATAAGGTGTTAAATATCCTGCCCTTAAAAGAACTGC
>JBDTVE010000030.1:0-52611 GCA_040007355.1 Bacteroidota bacterium
GCAGACTTGATTGAAACCTATATTTTACAGGGAATTGCCCCTGCTATGAACCAGTTTAACAAATTATCCATTACTTTATGAATTATTCTCCTGAATCGTTACTTTCGCAGAGGCACAGTTTTGCAACAGCAACCTTTTGATATTCAATATACCTCTTAAAGACCAGGCATAAGAGCTATAACCTAACTTGATTGTTTAAACAACCAAATCCTTTTATTGAATATGAAAATATTCTGTGTTGGCCGTAACTATGTAGCGCACGCCCAGGAACTGGGAAACGAGGTTCCTGATGAGCCCGTGATTTTCATGAAACCAAAAAGTGCTTTATTGCAGGCACATACCCCCTTCTATTATCCAGAATTTACCAATGAACTTCATTACGAATGTGAACTGGTATTGCGTATTTCAAAAAATGGTAAATATATACAGGACCGCTTTGCAAGTAAATATTATGATGCCATAACCACGGGTATAGATTTCACCGCCCGGGATATTCAAAATGAACTAAAGAAAAACGGGCTTCCCTGGGAAAAAGCCAAAAGCTGGGATAACTCTGCTGTCATTGGTAAATGGATTCCTTTTACTGACGTGAAAAACAAAAAAGACATCAACTTTGGTTTGTATAAAAACAAAGAGATGGTGCAGCAAAGCAATTCGGGTCTTATGATTAATAATTTTGATAAGATTGTAGCCTATATCTCCAATTATTTTTCTGTAAACATCGGCGACCTTGTTTTTACCGGCACTCCTGCCGGTGTGGGTGAATGCGTGGTAGGTGATTTGCTGGAAGGATTCATAGGCGAAGAGAACTTATTTTCGGTTGAAGTGAAATAACAACCGCCGGCGACTATACATTACTGGTATTATATTGTTAGCCATCCCACTGCTGGGGTGGTTTTTTTATGATGCCCCTGCTGCCATTGCTACTAACAGTTATTAGTTTTTTAACTGGTTTTATTACATTTGTACCCATGCCTGCCACTAGCACTGAAATATTATTGAAAGCATATCACTGCATGTGCATGGCAAAAGCAATGGCACTAACCTATGAGACCAATCGCTCCCGCTGCCGGTATGTGCATTCCACTTCGCGCGGGCATGAAGCCGTTCAGCTGGCCCTGGCATTCCAATTACAGCCTTTTGATTTTGTGAGTCCTTATTACCGCGATGAAAGCATGCTGTTGGGTATGGGTTACCGTCCTTATGAATTGATGCTCCAGCTGCTGGCAAAAAAAGAAGATCCCTTTAGCGCTGGCCGTTCCTATTATAGTCATCCTAATAATAAACAACCGGGCAAGCCCCGCATGATACACCAGAGCAGCGCCACGGGTATGCAGGTAATACCGGCTACCGGTATCGCACAGGGTCTGCAATACCTGGAGACCATCCGTTCGCCCCTTCTGGAAAAAGGTCCCCGCGGCGAATTACCGGTAGTGGTTTGTTCTATGGGCGATGCCAGTGTTACCGAGGGGGAGGTGAGCGAAGCTTTCCAATTTGCGGTCTTAAAGAAGCTGCCTATTATTTACCTGGTACAGGATAATAATTGGGGCATTAGTGCCACGGCGGCAGAAACCAGGGCCATGGATGCCTATGATTACGCTGCGGGGTTTACCGGTATGAAGCGTATACGCATCAACGGTACCAACTTTGAAGAAAGCTATACTGCTTTGGAGGAGGTCATCCTGGAAACCCGGCAGCATCGGTCACCCTGCCTGGTGCAGGCCAGCGTCTGTTTGCTGGGGCATCATACCAGCGGAGTGAGAAAGGAATTTTACAGAACAGCAGCCGACCTGGAAGAACAGGCAAAAGACGACCCCGGTCCTAAACTGAAAAAGCGTTTGTTCAGCATCGGTATAGAACCCGGTTTGCTGTTGAACCTGGAGCAGACCGCAGCTGATACCGTAGCAGTTGATTTTGAACGAGCCTGTAATGCAGTAGAACCCGACCCCGCCAGCGTGGAGGAGCATGTATTTGCATCCACCCCGGTTACGGAAGAAAAAGGAGAAAGGAGTCCTGCCGGTGCGGCCCCCGTTATGATGGTGGATGCGGCCTTGTTTGCCATCCGGGAAATAATGGAAGCGCACCCCGAAGTTTTAGTGTACGGGCAGGATACAGGCCGTCGCCTGGGCGGTGTATTCAGGGAAACGGCTACACTGGCAGCGCAGTTTGGAGACCACCGTGTTTTTAATACTGCTATCCAGGAGGCTTATATTATAGGATCCACGATAGGAATGTGTGCAACGGGCGCACGGCCCATAGTGGAAATACAGTTTGCCGACTATATCTACCCTGCTTTTAACCAACTCGTCACGGAGATGGCCAAATCCTGCTATCTCAGCAATGGCAGGTTTCCCGTTCCGGTAGTTATCCGGGTGCCGGTGGGTGCCTATGGCGGGGGCGGCCCTTATCATAGCGGCAGCATCGAAACCACTCTGCTGTCTGTAAAGGGTATTAAGATTGTTTACCCATCTAACGCGGCAGACATGAAGGGTTTAATGAAGGCGGCTTTTTATGATCCCAACCCGGTGGTAGTGCTGGAGCACAAAGGCCTGTACTGGGGGAAGGTTCCCGGCACCGCCCAAGCCAAAAGCCCCGAGCCGTCAGGAGACTACATTATTCCGCTGGGGAAGGCCAGGCTCTTGTTACAGGCCGAAGCAACCAGGATTGCCGCGGGTGAAACCTGCTGCGTCATCTGCTATGGTATGGGAGTGTACTGGGCCATGGAAGCAGCGTCGGCGTTTCCGGGACGGGTGGAAATTGTAGATCTACGCACTTTGTTTCCCCTGGATGAGGCGCTCGTTTTTGAGACGGTTTGTAAACATGGCCGCTGCCTGGTTCTAACCGAAGAACAGCAAAATAATTCTTTTGCAGAAGCACTGGCAGCAAGGATATCCAAAAATTGTTTCCGGTTTTTAGACCAGGCCGTGGAAGTGATGGGCGCGCTGAACAACCCGGCCGTTCCCATTAACACATCGCTGGAAGAGGCCATGCTGCCCAATGCTCACAAGCTACGGCTGGCCATTGCGGATTTGCTACAGCATTGACGTGACAACTGCAGCATTTTGACCTGTTTCGCCCCGCCGGCGTTTACCGTTCACCTCCTATTTTTTGACGTTAATCCTTTTAGCGTAGCTTTTACTACCGGTATCCTGTCTCTATTGTATAGGGGTTACTATTATTTTGGATACGCTACTAAAATAATCTAGTTATTCGCATTCAACAGGTAATTTACCCGCAGGTGTATTTTATGGTTTTACTACTGGTTTAATATGTCAATTTGACTGCGAATAAATTCGTAGAACGAAACGAGTGCTATGAAAAATAAAATGCTTAAGAGATCTCACTTATCTGAGAAAACCTGCAGGGAAATCATTCAGCTTTTTTCTGAAGACTTAACAGCCACGCAAATTGCGGGAATCACCAATGTAAGCAGGGTTACCATTAACAATTATCTAAAACTGATTCGCACCCATATTGCAAAACATTGCGAAGAACAGGTTCCGGGCGAGTTTCATCGTACCCGTCCTGAGCATGTAGCGCAACAACCAGCGCACCGTGCATCTGCTTCTGAAGATTATAATGTTTATTTTGGCTTTTATAAAGAGAATGGCAATATCTTCACTGAAGAATTGCATGCGATAGATAAATCAGATATAAGGGCTTTGCAGCAGGCTGTTATGTTGCACAGCCAGCAATCCACCGATACTGTTGATTTGGTGAGGTACCATGCCATTGCTGATTTTGATGAATGGCGTTTGTACCGGGTAGATACTGCCGCTGCCAACGGAAAAAATTACCATGATGATATAGCTCTTTTCTGGGGTAACACCCGGAACCGCCTGCTGAAGTTCAGGGGACTGAACAAAAACACCTTATACCTTCATGTTAAGGAATCCGAGTTCAGGTATAATTACCGCCAGGATGATATTAACAGGTTATTGCTGAATATTATTTACAAGTATCCGTTACACCTTTCTAAAGCTTATGTGTAAGCGGGCAATGGTATAAAAATTTTCCGGACGCTCATGATGCGCTGCCGGCCGGGATTAATTATCAAGGCAGCGATATAAGTTTTCTCATGTTATACGCGGGTGGTTTCTACTACCCGCTCTTTTTTTGTATACCCGGCAGTATGCTTCCAAAACTACTCTGCCCCAGGTCAATTGAGAACGCGAATAAAAAACCTACCTTGATACCGGTGTTACTACTATAGAGACTCTTGTTGAAATGGTGAAAAAGCATTTGTAGGTTTTATCCGCCTTTAGTGCCAATACCCACCGATCCCCCAATTCTAAAATCCCTATCTGGCCTGCGCTGCCCGGAAAACAGTAATTTGTAAGACATTGTTAATCAGTGCCGAATATTGTTAATGCCAGCCCCCGTTAACCTCACCGGAATATTATTTAAAAAACTCCCCCAATTTGGCTTTTACTTTTCAAGAAAAGTTTATACTTTGTCAGCTCATACTATTTCCATTCTCCTTTGAATAACGGTTTCCTCTTACTGATTCCATCTCTGAAAAGACCGTACTGATCCATGCACATCCATACCGTGTTTAACCGCCACAGCATTGCTGTCTTTAACCACAAAATTGAAGCTCATGGAAGTAGTGTTTATCTGTATAACCGTGTTTTTTACAGTAACCCTGGTTAGTATATTACAGGATCCCGCATCGCGTTTTATGCAGCGTCTCCATTATAAAAGATTCCTTAAAACAGAATCATATTACCGCGATATGGTTACCGCACACCTGGCATATTTCAGACGACTGACCGATAAGGAACAACATCTTTTGCTGTTTCGCACCTTTCTTATTCATCGGTCAAAAAAATTCCATTATGTAGGCATCGAAAAAAAAGAAGAAATGCCGGTGCTGATAAGCGCTGTTTCAGCGCAACTCACTCTTGGCCTGGAAAGGTTCTCGCTTAATTATTTCCGCGATATTTTTGTATTGCAGCACGATTATCACTATGGCTATTACTCATTGCCTTTTATGGGTCATGTAGACAGTACCGGCATCTATCTGAGCTGGGATAATTTCTTAAAAGGCATACACCGCGCCGATGAGAATAGCAATGTAGGCCTTCATGAAATGGCCCACGCACTGGCTTATGTAAACTTTGTTGTTAAATCGGAAGAAGATAAACATTTCAAAAAAGAGTTTAAGAATTTTTCACAGGTGGCCCGTCCTATTTTCCAGGAAATGCAAAAAGGTAAAAAGAATTTCCTGGGCGATTATGCCGCTACCAATTACCATGAATTCTGGGCCGTTAGCGTGGAAATGTTTTTTGAGAACCCTTTCCGGTATAAATATGAACTGCCCGAACTGTACAGCGCCATGGTTAAATTGCTGAAACAGGACCCTTATGAAATGATTGTAAACCGGAACAACCCGGTAATATCCCGGCCTCTTGCTTCCTACGCTGCTTTCGCGTAAGTGGAATAGAAATTTTCTCTCGTTGAACTAACATGAGCTCGCCCGGATGGTAAGGATGACTTCAATTATCTAATGTCGTAGAAATCTCATAAGGTTCCTGTTTCATAGTAGCTGCTTCTTTTTCAGCCTTCGCCAGCGATGAATATTCGTATTCATTCTTTCTGAAGAGTACAATATAATAGTACGCCAGCACGCTCAACCCCAGGGCAAAGGGTATAATAGCCACCTGGCGGAGGCCATAGCCATGCCAGATATTCTCTTCCAGGTGAAAAAATTCTCCCACCATCCATATACAATTGGCGCTAATCCAGAAATCCACGGCCAGGTTATGAAACAATTCACTTTTCATGTTACGGGTTTGCCAGGTAATCAGTAGGGCCACGGTCAGTGTGGGCACAATCATAATTAAACCGGGTATGCGTAAATTGGTGGCCCAGCATATGTCTTTTAATAACCATAACAATATATGCAGGTTCTCTGTTTTCCGGAACCTGGCCGGTATTGAATAAACTTTATTGCTCATAGCTGTTAGTGTGATTAAGACCTTACCAAATAGATAAGGGGTAAAACAAAAATATAGGATCAATAAAATAAAAATCGATTTTTTTTGCCCGAAACGGATTGCTTATCGGCTTAATATTCCTTTAAACCGCTGCACATTAGCCTCTTTCAGGATGGGCGCTTGCTGCAATAAATGATTAACCAGCTGCTGTGCAAAAAAAGGCGCCAGCGAACAACCCTTTGTACCCATACCGTTTAAAATACCCAGCCTGTTATTGACAGGATGCAGACCCACAAAGGGTTTACGCTCCAGCGTGGCGGGTCTTACGGAAGCCCGGTGTTCCAGGATGCTAAAAGGTATTTTCAAGGTTTGCTTTAGCCAGTTTTCCGCAGACTGGTAAAACCCACTGGTTGGATGTTCATCCTGGAAAGTCCAGAGATAAGTAGACCCCAGCCAAAAAATATTTTCTGTCCAGGGAACAAGGCTATACCCTTTTTTGATGATATGCGTGGCCGGCAGACCGGGTATTGCTACCAGCATCATCTCTCCTTTGTTCAGGCCATAGGGCAGGTTGGGGAAAAACGGATTGCTAAAACCTGCGGCGCCCTCGCAAAAGACAGCCCGCCCGGCACTGATATTATTGTATTCAACACCGGTTTCTTTAATGACCAGTTGTAAGGGGTCAAAGCGGGTGCTCATTAACTGCCCACGCGCTACCAATTTTTTTCTTTGTGCTTGCAGCAGCAGCGGGGTATCTACCAGGAGGGCAGCCTGAATAATGCCGTAACCAAAATCATATTGAAGATAGGGCAGCCATTTGTTCTCATCAGCGGGCAGGGAAAGAAATTGCTGATCCGTTTGATAACGATCCAAAAACGCCAGTCGCATCTGCGGCGTGGTAAAAAAATCAACAACGGGTTTCCGGCCGATACAATCAATGCCCAGCAACTCACCAAAAGATTGGTAAGCCTGCCAGGCAAATGGCAGCAGTTCGTCTATCATCCATGTCTTAACTACTCTTCTGCCGGTTACCGGGTTTATAATCCCCGAGGCTGTTTTGGAAGCCGTATCCGGTTTGTCTTCATCAATAACAATATAGGACTGACCTGCTTCTTCTAAATAATAACTCAGCCAGGTACCGCATAGCCCCTGGCCAATGATTAGGTAATCGGCCTGCATATTGCAAAAATAGGTAGCCGGGCGCAGCAAACAACCCGGAACCCGTCATAGAAAAATATTGTTGTCCGGCGCTGTGCCGGTTTATTTATTTTCTTCTGCATTTATGCGCAAGCCTTCACTGTGGCTGGTAAATTCAGGAGCATACATGCACTGGATGCTGGTGACACCATTGCTGAAATTTCCGGCATGGGTCACAAAAAGCGGGTACTCAAAAACGTATGTTCCCTTGGGCAGCCAATTAAAAAAGAAATTGGTGCTGGCATCGCGGGTGGTTTCATAATAACCCAGGCCATCCTGCCATTTATAACCGCTTAATACATTTGCCGGTTCCAGGCAACTGGCACGCATATCCTTCATATGAATATATTCCATGTCGCGGTCAACCCGCAATTCAATTCGCACTTTTATTTTATCACCCACTTTTAGATAACCATTTTCTGTAATAGGATACAGCACCGGCCCCCTGGCTGAATTCCTTTCAATAAATAATTTCCTTTCCAGTTTTAATGGTGTTTGTGCCGGCGTTATTTTGTCGAGCTGCTCAAAGTATTGCCAGTAAACGGCGCCCCAGGCAGGTGCTGAAGCGGGCTGGTTTTGGGCGCTGGAAATTTTCACTGTAATTTCTCCCATGGTCGGTTGTACAAAGGGCCCCTGGATAGTCTGTTGGAAATAACCAGTACCGGCTTCGGAGATTCCGGCCGTGGCGGAGGAGATGGTTTTGTTGCCCAGCTTTATTTCCACGGAAGGCGTATTGTTTAACCAGTTGCTGCCCTGTAATAACAAAGCGTAACAGGCATCCGCGGTGGCGCGGGTGGTTTTCCAGTCCTGTACCTGTTTTTGTTTCAGCAACCAGGTTTTCAGGTCCTCGGTTGTTTTTGCATCTTTGTTAATTTCGGAAAAAGCTTCTATCATTAGGCATTGGGTCTCTACCGGCGCCTGGTGCCAGTAGTAACCGGCAATATTATCTTTCCAGTACATGCCCATTTCTTCATTGACCGTTGCATTTTCCTTTAATGATTTCATGATATCATGTGCCGTTTTATTATCGCCGCTCCTGGAAAGCGATAAGGCAATCATGCCCTGTCCATATCTGTTTTGCTGCAACCAGTATTGCTGGCTTTGCTTACGGTAATAGTTAACCGCTGTAAATACACCGCCGGGAATGCCATAGTCCATGAAGAAACTGCGCATGTACAGGTATTGCAGATTTGTATAGGTCAGGTTATTGCCGGCAAGGTTAATATGGTGTTTCACCAGGTAATCATAGTCTTCCCGGGTGCGCTGATCAAGATAGCCAAGAGCGCTGGTTATTACCGGTGTCCATTCTTTTGTTTGGGCAGTGTTTAGCGCGCCCAGTTTTTTTAAATGACCGATGCCGCTGAGAATGTATTGTGTCATGTACCGGTCGTCTGGCCCGCCTTTAAACCAGGTAAAGCCGCCATTGCCTGCCTGCAATTGTTTTAGTTTTTCCAGGGAAGCAGATAGTTCCCGGCCCATCCGCACCAGGTCAAATAACAAAGCAATGTTTTTCTTTTGCTGGGTTTCAGTCTTTGCTTCCATCACCCAGGGCGTTTCTTCCAACAGTACCGATTTTAATTCCGGATTTTTTTGGAGATTGCCGAGCAGGGCGGCAGTATCGATTGTTTTCCACAGGTTGAATATTTCCTGCAGCCGCGGGGAAGCCTGTATAATTTTAGCCGCCAGGGAATTAGCGTAATATCGGTTGAAGGTCTGCTCCGCACATTCATAGGGGTATTCCATCAAGTAGGTAAGCGCCTGCACGGCGTACCAGGCGGGGTTGGTGGTGAATGTTACCGTGAGGGCGTGTTGCTGCAATGTTTCGCTGTTGCCGCTTTGTAATAGTTTTTCAAACCTGAAATTTTTAGTGCTGTTGCCCCGCATCGGTAGCGGCAAGCTTTCCGTCACCAGCATGCGGTTGGTAAGCACCGGCAGGGCGGCTTCCTCACCGTCCGTATGTTCGCCGGCTTTTGCAACAAAGCGATAACTGACGGCGCTGGTATACTGGTAGGGAACCGCAATGGAAAATTTAACTACGGTACTGCCATTGGCGGCAGCGGTAAAAAACTGGGTGGGAGCCATATTGTTGAACCAGCCGTCTACCGGTTCATTGGTGGACGTGTTGATCAACGCCAGCTCCACTGTGCCCGTCAGTTCGTTATCGGTAAGGTTGCTTACCATGGCGCTTAGCTCCATTTTGTCGCCTTCGCGTAGAAAACGTGGTGCATTGGGTTGTACCATCAGGGGTTTTTGGGTAACCACACTATTGGAGGAATAGCCAAAAGCCAGGTTTTTTGTATGGGCAAGCGCCTGGAATTTCCATTGGGTAAGCGCTTCCGGTATGGTAAAGCCAAAAGACAGGTTTCCGGCACTGTCTGTTTTTAGATCAGGAAAAAAGAAGGCGGTCTCGTTAAAGTTTCTCCGGATTTGAACTGCTGCCGCTGTAGGATTTTGAGGGCCATCTTGCTCAGGAATAATTACATTAGGGATGGCTGTGCTGTCCATTTTATCGACAATCGCATCAGCAGCCTCTTTTTTCTTTGTACCATATCCAATTAGCGCAACATCCTCAACCCGCTCGTTAGAAGCCATTGGCATGGGCTGCGCAGCCATACCCCTGATGCGTATCCGTGTATTGCTCAGCGTGTTTAAGAAATCGTAGGTCTTATCAAATGATTTACGGTCTTCAGCAGTATATTTCTCCTGCGATTGCACCTGTTCAAAACTAAAGCGCCCGCTCCAGTTGTCATTGCGTGAATAGCTATCCCAGATACCGGGCACATTCCAACGGTGCGGTTTAAACTGATCAAGTGATGCGTCGTACATGCTGACCAGCACTTCGGCGGCCAGTTGCTCATTTTTATAACCGCTGATTTTCAGTTTCCATTTTTCTTCGCTGCCGGGCAGCGTCTTATCACGGAAGGTTTCATAACTAATCTTCAGGGCCTTATTGGTCCAGGGCACCGCCACGCCGTTGCTCAAACTGTAGAACCGGTTATTCTTTACAAAAAAATGGTATACCGCAAAACCGCCCCGGTCTGCTTCGGTAGCAGAAAAATCAAAATCCTGCCGGCCGTTGAGGTTGATAAAATGGTATTCCGTTGTGCGGGCAGTTTTTAATCGCGCCGTATCAGGGTTTGTTTTGTCGATCTCCTGGATCAAAAAAACATCCGGTGCCGAAGAACCAACGGTAATGGAGGAACGCTCACCGGGCTCAATGATATTATTTTTTTGAAAGGACCAGCTATAGGCAGCCCCGGGAATTTCTTTGCTTTTTTCATCATATAGCTGAACATACTGGATGTCTTTTACTTCTTCGCCGTTTTTGTCGTGCGTACTTGCTTCTATCACATACCAACCCTGTGGCAAACCGGCTTTGCCCAGGGGAATTCCATCTCCGTTGCAACTGCTATCGGTTTTTGTGAGCAGTGTTTTTTCCTTTGGCCAGCTTCTGTAGTCGTCTTCATCCGCGTAAGCATCATCCGGGAAATTTTGAACAAATTCTTCTTTGGTCATCGTGAACTGATCCGGCATGGGCCAGTAGCGTTTACGGATCAGCCTGGCGGGCGCCTGCAACTTGCTGATGGTTATTTTTACAAGGGCGGGTTCAAACCCTCCCTGCAGGTTTTGGGTGCGCACGGGTATCTTTTTCAGGCTGTCGGTAGCCAGCAACTCCGGTAGGTTTATTTTTAGCTGAAGCGCTTTATAAGAAACCGGTATCGTGGTTTCACCGGTTCTTGTTTCACCATTCAGATCGGTTATATCAGCCGTTATTTTATAATCGAAAATGGGATCCAGGTCTTTGCTGACCAGCCTGTCCGGTATGGCTTTGAATATAATGGTAAATCTGCCGCTTGCGTCGGTACGGGCAATGCCATTGGTTATTTCCATATTGCTGGAGCGTGGATAACCGCCTCTCCAGTACAGCCAGGGGTATACAAACCTGGCCACCCGTTGTACCCGGTATTTTACCTGCGCACCATCAATATTACTACCTGCATAGGATTTTGCAAAACCGGTAATGCGGATACTGTCGTTTACTTTATAGATCTCTTTTATCTTTTCGTAGTCTACAAAAAATTTCGGGCGTTTATATTCTTCCACGGCGATATTGATGCTTTCATCGGCCCAGTCTGATTTTATATTGAATTCGCCCGTTAATACATTGTCGGGGATCCTGAACCTGCCGCTAAAAGAACCATATTCATTAAATTTTACAAAAACCGAATCCAGGGTTTGGCCATTGGCGCCGGTTAATTCCATTTCTACTTCGCGCGTGTCGGCCGTAATCCGCGTCTTGCGGGCAATAAAATCTTTTGTTATGCCGATGCCCTTAAAATAGATGGTTTGGCCCGGTCTGTAAATGCTCCTGTCGGTAAACAGGAACAAGCGGTCGTTGTCAATTTCATAGTCAATGGCATTCTGGTATTTTTTTGTGGCGGCATCTTCTTCCCGGTAATAAATATATTGCTGGTCGTCCATAAACAACCGGTCATTGTGATAGCTTATTTCCAGTTGCAGGCTTTCCCGCTGTTTGCTGATTTTTTTTGCAAGCCGGAAATAGCCATTTTTATCCGCCGTTTGTTTTTCCAGTTTTTCTTTTTTATTCCGACGGGTAGTATAATCGTATTGCTGCTGCCATACTTGTACGGTTGCACCCGCCAGGGGCTTGCCGCTTTGCCGGTCCAGAATAAAATATGCATCGTTGTTATTAATATAGCTGATACCGGATACATAAAAATATTGCGCTGCCAGCGGGTTCTTGTCGAGAGAAAAATCCGGGCTGGCACTGGCCAGCAGTATATATTTTCCTACGGGCAGCGGGTCTACTTTTACCTCGGCGCTGTGTTTCTGGTAATCGTTATTGGCCGGGAGCGACTGAGCCCAGCTACGCAGTGGCTGCAGTGCCACCAGTACCTTCCAGTAACCATCATCATAGCGGTTTTGCAGTTTGCCGGCCAGTTCGTCGGTCAGCAGGGCCAGGCGAAAATACAGTTTTGAAAAGTTTCGATAACTTACCAGGGTCCTGAATGGTTGCTGCGGCAGGTTTACTTTTTCGGTTACCAGGTTGAGCTCTTTTCTTTGTATTTGTTGCAGGAGATTATAGCAATTGACGCGTCCTTCCGATTCTTCCTGCTGTTGTAACGACTGACGGCAGATATTGGCGGCAATAATGTACGCGTCTTTTAAACCGCTGGTATCTTTATTGCCTGCCTTTAAAGGAACAAATAAAGTGGCTTTATTGGCATGTAATTGTGCAATCAGATAAGATGCCTGCGTAGCGGCAGGTTGCTGTTCATATTGCATCCTAACGCGCAACAATGCCTTTTCATACAACGCGTCTTTGTTTTCCATTACCGAGTGTTGCTGTACAAATTCCAGCCGCTGTATATTGGCATCAATCAATGCGGCGGGTTTTGCATCCCGCAGGTGAAAGGCCAGTAACTGCTGGTAGATGACCAGGGCTGTATAATAAGAAGCGGAGGTATCGGTATTTGTGATTCGGTAGGCGGCAAATTCAGCCGCAGGTGCATAGTAGGCTTCCTCGTTTAACTCAAAAGAATAAGCTGGTTTTGTAATTGCCTGTTCGCCGGTTTTAAAATATTCCAGGGCCCGGTTAGCCAGCAAATCAAACAGGGTGGGGCGCAGGTAACGGGCATTGCCTTTAATGATAATGGGATCAAATGCATCCAGTGTTGTTTGCTGTAGCCCATTTTTGTTTTGCAGGGATGCCTGGTAAAGCGCGGTAATTTTTTCATGAAAATCGGCTGCATTCCAAGTGGTGATATCGTCTTTTTTAGAAGCCGTTGTTTGGGTACGATTGTATAGCTGCCAGCGGTGCTGCTGGAAATAATAGTAATATTTTTCTGCCAGTATGGATTGCAATATGGAGCGGGCCGGTTCCGCGGCCGTCTCTATTTCCTGTTGCCAGCGGGCGATTGTTTTATTGTCTGCATCTTCTATTGTTGATTGTTCCAGGCTGGCCTGGTAAACCAGGGCTTTTACCAGCTGCACATCCTGTTTTTCCTTTTTTGCCAGCGCATAAATCTTATTCACTTCTTCCAGGGCCGATTGGGTAAACCCTTTTTTGGTTGTAAGCGAATCCACCAACTTCCAGCGGGCCTCGTAATTACTTATTCCCTGCTGGGCGTACAGAAACGGGCTACACGCCACACAACTACAAAGAATAAATGCCAGGGTTCTGATAAATACCATGTTCACCAAATTTTATTAAAGGTAATAAAGTTGGTTATGGGATGCCGTGCTGCGCGGTTTTACACAATGCCGATGGTGCGTTTCCCATTGTGGGTTGCTGCGTTACAACAATGCAAGTTCAATAGTACGGTGTGTTAATAAGCTTAACAATGCCGCGTGAAATTATATCAAACAGCAAAAAATCGCATTTTTTTAAGGTCCGTTGCGTTTATTTGCGGCATTGATTATCAGCAGGTTGCATTAACAAAGCTTTATAGAGTGCGTATTTTACTTTAAGACCGGGCCGGCTTCTATTACACAACCGGTTAGAAAGAACCTGGTAAAAACAAACCTATTTATTCAACAGCTTAAATGTTACAATTATGAAAAAGATTTTTACACTCGGTCTTGGCATTTTAATTTCCATTGCTTCTTTTGCCGGCGCATACGGCCGTTTAACAGTAGCCACAGAAGCCAATAGCAATATAAAAGTTACGGTTGATGGAAACCATTTTAACCAGCAATCGGCTAACAGTAGCGTGGTATTTGAAAACCTGCAACCCGGTTTCCACTCCGTAAGTGTGTACCAGCTTAGCGACAAAAGAACGGGCATGTTTAACCGCAAACAATCGGCCGGCTACCGCCTGGTATACACCGCTTCCGTACATATTAAACCCCTGTTTACCACAACCATTCAACTGAACCGTTATGGTAAGGCACAGGTAAACGAACAACCCATGCGTGGAGGTTATGACAATAGAAGAAACGACGGTGGTTATGACAACAACGATCGCAATAACCACAATGACTACTATGGCCGGAATAACGGGAAGGATTATGGCCATGCCATCAGCAATGAAGATTTTTTTGCAGCGGAGCGTGTAATGGATCGGGAAAACGACAATGGCCGTCTCTTGTTTGCCAAACGTATCATGGATGATAATTTCCTGAGCGCTGAACAGGTAAAAGAACTGGCCCGGTTTTTCTCTTTTGACAATATAAGACTTGATTTTGCTAAATATGCCTATTACAAAACCACTGATAAAGACAATTTCAGTGTTGTATGCAATGCGTTTTCTTCCAAAACAGGCAGGGACGAGGTAATGAGTTTTATTAAATATCGTCGCTAAGACTTAATACAGATGACGAACAGGCCCTGCAAATACTTGCGGGGCCTGTTGGTGCCTTCACCGGCCACGCCTCTTTGTCTTTATCAGCATACTATTACAATAAAAAAAACTCCCGCGTTTTGCGGGAGTTTGTATTGCTGTAAATTATTTAAGGTCCGATTATTTGCTTTTTATTACTTCCGCCATTTTTTTACCAATATCCGCCGGGCTTTGTACTACATAGATACCGCATTCCGCCATGATCTTCATTTTAGCAGCGGCCGTATCATCGGCTCCGCCAATAATAGCACCGGCATGACCCATACGTCTGCCGGGAGGTGCCGTTTGACCCGCAATAAATCCAACAACCGGTTTGGTGCCATTGGCTTTTACCCAATAAGCGGCTTCTGCTTCCATGCTGCCGCCTATCTCGCCGATCATGATGATGCCATCTGTATCGGGGTCGTTCATTAACAATTCAACCGCGTCTTTGGTAGGTGTGCCAATGATCGGGTCGCCCCCAATGCCAATGGCGGTGGAGATACCCAGTCCTGCTTTTGCTACCTGGTCGGCCGCCTCATAGGTCAATGTTCCGCTTTTTGATACCACGCCGATACGTCCGGGTTTAAAAACAAAACCCGGCATAATACCAACTTTGCATTCACCGGCCGTAATAACACCGGGGCAGTTGGGACCTATCAGCCTTGTCTTTTTGCCTACTAAAAAATTTTTTGCTTTTACCATATCCTGTACGGGTATGCCTTCGGTAATACAAACCACCAGTTCAATACCGGCATCCGTAGATTCCATAATGGCATCGGCCGCGAAAGCCGGGGGCACAAAAATAATGCTCACATTGGCGCCCGTAGCCTTTACTGCATCTGCCACGGTATTAAAAACGGGTCTGTCCAGATGGGTGCTGCCCCCTTTTCCCGGGGTAACACCACCCACTACGTTGGTGCCATATTCAATCATTTGAGTGGCATGAAAACTGCCTTCTGTACCGGTAAATCCCTGAACAATTATTTTAGAACTTTTATTAACTAAAACAGCCATGATATATAAATTATAAATGTGGTCAAAAATAGGGTATTTGGGTTAAGGCAACAAAGAGAAACCCCGTACTATCAACGATTGTATGCCGGCCTTCAGAAAGAACCGGGCCTTTCTGGAGGGTAACTATTAATTTATTAACTGTGAATATAAAAGGCATGCACCGAAACGGTCACTGGCCGGGTATGGCCGCTATCAGGCCCTGCGTATAGCTTTCCCTGGGATGGTGGTAGATTTGTTCCGCGCTTCCTGTTTCAACTATTTTCCCCTTTCGCATCACCATGATGCGGTCGCTGATATAATGAACCACCGAAAGATCATGCGAGATAAAGATGATGGTAAACCTGAACTCCTTTTTCAGATCGGTTAGTAGGTTTAGCACCTGTGCCTGCACGCTTACATCCAGCGCACTCACACTTTCATCGCACACAATAAAGGAGGGGCTAAGCGCCAGCGCCCGGGCAATAACAATACGCTGCCGCTGCCCCCCGCTGAACTCATGGGGGTACCGATAAAAATGTTCCGGTTGCAGGCTCACTTTGTTCAGTAATTCCATGACCCTTTCCTTTCTAGCGGCAGACGATGACAATATTTTATGCACCTGTAATACTTCCTGAATGGCATTGCCAATGGTGATGGAGGGGTTCAGGGCGGAATACGGATCCTGGAAAATGATCTGTATGTCTTTTCTCAGCCGGCGGAGTGCGGTGCCGGAATAAGCGCCCAGGTCGTTTCCGCGGTAGCGTATCTTGCCGCCGGTTGGTTCCACCAGTCTTAACAGTGTTCGTCCCAGGGTGGTTTTACCACAACCTGATTCACCTACCAGCCCCAGGGTCTCACCGGTATAAACGTCAAAACTTATATCGTCTACCGCCCTGGTATAACCGGAGACTTTTCCTAAAAAGTTTTTTTTGCCGGGGAACCATACCGCCAGGTTTGAAACTTCAATTAATTTTTCCCCCAATACCGGATCGGAGACAGCGGGAATGGCCTTTTCATTGATCTGCGCCGGGTGCCCGGCGTGGCTTGTTGACATCGGTTTTTGAGTCAGGGCCGACTGTTTTCCTTCCATAAAATCGCTTACTACCGGTAAACGTTGGCCCTTTGTATGCAATATGGGCCGGCAGGCAAGCAAGCCCATGGTATACGGGTGCCGGGGATGCAGCATCAGTGCTTTTGCGGGGCCTTCTTCAACAATATTACCCCTGTACATAACCACTACCCGGTCCGCAATTTCGGCTACCACACCCAGGTCGTGCGTAATAAAAATAACGCCCATGCCTGTAGCCTGCTGCAGGGTTTTGATGAGTTGCAAAATGGTTTGTTGAACTGTTACGTCCAGGGCCGTGGTTGGTTCGTCGCAAATCAGCAGGGAAGGGTTGCCGCTCATGGCCATGGCAATCATAACCCGCTGTTTTTGCCCGCCGCTGAGCTGGTGTGGGTAACGGTTAAATACTATTTCTGGATGCGGCAGCTTTACTTTTTCAAACAGGGAAAGCGTTTGTTGCCGGGCGGCTTCCTCGGTCAGGCTGGTATGCAGGGTAACGGCTTCCATTACCTGGTTGCCGCAGGTAAGAACAGGATTTAAAGAGGTCATGGGTTCCTGGAAGATCATGGCAATCTGGTTGCCGCGTATGGCACGGAGCGTACTGCCTTTTGCGGTGAGCAGATCGATGGGGGGCGCAGCGGTTGCACTAAACAAGATATGACCATTGGTATAACGTACTGTTTTAGACGGCAGCAATTGTAAAACAGAAAGTGCGGTAACCGATTTCCCCGAACCGGATTCGCCAACAACCGCCACAATTTCCCCGGGGTTCACGTTAAAGGAAATATCATGGAGGGCCACCTGTGTGCCCTGTTCTGTTTCAAATTCAACCCGCAGGTTTTTAATTTGCAGCATGAAAATAATTTATGGGTCGGGGTTTCTGGTTGTTGTGGTGCTGCCCGGACGCTGACTTTTCTAAAAACGAAGGTGCCTTACTGTTAGGCCGCCATTGATCAGCTGTTTGAGTGAGTCGATCCCGATTTTTATATGGTTCTCCACAAAACTGCCGGTCACTTTTTTATCGCTTTCTTCCGTTTTCACTCCTTCCGGTACCATTGGCGAGTCGCTCACCAGCAGAAGGGCGCCTGTAGGTATCTTATTAAAAAACCCTACAGAGAAAATAGTAGCCGTCTCCATATCAATGGCATAAGCCCTTATTTTTTGCAGGTATTCTTTGAAGGCTTCATCGTGTTCCCAAACCCGGCGGTTGGTGGTATACACCGTGCCCGTCCAGTAGTCGACCTGGTAATCCCGGATGGTGGTAGAAATGGCTTTTTGCAGAGCAAATGCGGGCAGGGCAGGCACTTCGGGCGGAAAATAATCATTGGAGGTTCCTTCCCCGCGAATGGCGGCAATGGGCAGTATCAAATCGCCAATCTTATTGCGTTTTTTAAGTCCGCCGCATTTACCCAGAAACAGCACGGCCTTGGGTTCTATGGCCGTAAGCAGGTCCATGATGGTAGCGGCAGTGGGACTGCCCATACCAAAATTAATAATGCTGATATCGCCAGCGGTGGCGCATTGCATGGGTTTGTCTTTGCCCACTACTTCCACGCTATGCCATTCTGCAAACAGGCTTACATAGTTGCTGAAATTGGTGAGCAGTATGTATTCCCCGAACGATTCCAGTTTTTGGCCGGTGTACCGGGGCAGCCAGTTCTGTACAATTTCCTGTTTTGATTTCATGTGTTGGTGTTTGTTGTCGAAACCGGATACAGCCATAAAATTACGGGCGACAGCTATTGAAAATCCTGTAATTTTTTATAAACATTTCATATTATAATTTTCTCTTTTGTATTTTGCAATCAGCTAAGATACTAAATTGCCGTTGCAGAAATAGTAGGCCAATTATGATATTCATTAATTATCCACCCCACCAGTACAAGATCCGCGAGCCGGAATGGAAGAAGGAGGAGATATGGGATGATGTGCGCCGGTTATGGGTAAGCCTGACCCCGGAAGAATGGGTGCGACAGAATTTTGTTCAATACCTGATACAGCTGTGCAAATACCCCGCGCCCTATATTGCCCTGGAAAAAAAGATACAACTGGGCGATGTAAAAAAAAGGTTTGACATACTGGTGTACAACAAAGCCGCCAAACCCTGGCTGATGGTGGAATGCAAATCGAAAGAGGTTCAAATGAACAAAAAAGTGTTAAACCAGGTATTGAATTATAATATGGCTGTACCGGTGCCTTATCTGATTATTACCAACGGCCATTATTGCTACGGATACCACCGCAATGGCATCGATATAAAAGAACTGGATAAATTACCGGAATATGAATAGGCTTGATAACCGGCTCATTTTTTCAATTTTCATTTAGTCATATACGTTAGTATTATATAAAATCACCTATGTTTCCGGGAATACCGGCCACAACAGGCTAAGGGTGCAGATCCCACCAGGAGGTTGCCGGCCAGGCCCCGCCAATGATTACCGGCTCCCCAATGCGGGGGGTGGTAATGGCTTGGCCACATTCGGCCCCTTTTTTAACCACCCGTTGAATGGGTTCATTCCAGGGATGCAGTGAAAGGGTGAATTTTGCCCAGTGCACCGGCAACAACAGTTTTGCCCGGAGGTCAATTGCCGCCTGCACCGTTTCTTCGGGCATCATGTGTATATATGGCCAGTGGGCGTTGTACTGCCCGCATTCCAGAATGGCAATATCAAAAGGCCCGTAGGCTGCCCCAATGGCCTCAAAATGGGTATCGTAGCCGGAATCGCCCCCTATAAAAAGGGTATGTTCCGCTGTTTTTAAAATAAAGGAAGCCCACAGCGTTTTACCGTGGGCAAAACGCCTGCCGGAAAAATGACGGCTAGGCGCCGCCGTTAGTTTAATGCCCGGAAGCGGCGTACAAGTTTCCCACCAGTCAAGCTCGGTGATGTCGGTTTTGTTATAACCCCAGTACTCAAAATGAGCGCCGGTGCCCAGGGTGGTAACGATTTTTTTTACCCGCGGTAGCAGGCTGCAAACGCTGGTGTAATCGAGATGGTCGTAGTGGTCGTGTGTTTGTACCAGCAAATCAATATCCGGCATATCGTCCGCAATATATGTGTCTGCACCGGGATAGGCTTTTACCATAAAAGAAAAAGGGGAGGCATGGTTGCTGAAAACCGGATCAACCAGTATATTCAGCCCGTTGATGTGTACGAGGTAAGAAGAATGCCCGAACCATACAATGACCGGTGCACCGTTTTCCAGCTGGCGCAGATCCGTTTGTACAAAAGGCAGGGGCCGGGGCGGTCTCGTGTCAGCCGGTTTTTTTATATAGGATCTGAGTGTTTTCCAGAAGGAACTGTCTTCCGCCATAACCGGTGTAGCCGTTATATTGTGAAAACAACCATTTTTATAATGGGGCGATTGTTGAATTTTGACAAGCCTTTCCCCCGCCGGTAGCCGGCCGAAAACTTTCTGAAACATGGCCTTTGTTTCTTGCAAGTTAAGGTTCAGATGGGTAGGCCGGCAAAACAAATTTACAGTCAATTAAAGAGGAGCATATTTTAAGGCATTGATCGAACACAATATAACTGCGGCGCCGCTTTCCCAACAGGCCGGCAGCCCACTACTGTTAATAACTGCAATAGTTTTGCCGGTAGAAAAGACGGGTGAATAGGTTTGGCAGCCACCCAACGAAAAAATAATTTGAACTCGGTGTTCCAGCTTTTCAGGACTACCAATCTTTGTATGGTGACACTGTCAAGTGCGTTGCCCATGTTTATCAGGTTGACTTTTAAATGACAAAAAGAGAAGATAAGATGTGATAATTTTTCCACCTCAAAACTATCGATCATGGTTGTGTGCCCGGAAAAATTGGCGATCACTGTAAAATCGTTTTTATCTCTTTTTGTTTCGCATGAACGTGGGGCAAAGAAGGTAAATCAGGAAAAACAATAACAAGGGGCATATATTTTTTAATTATAATTTGGAAGCAATCAGCAAAATAAAAGGCGACACGAAAAGGCGGCAAAATAGATGAATGAGAGCCAGCTGGAAAGCGCTCACCGGTCTTTTGCTACCTATTTTACCAAACTGTGTTAAATCTTATACACATTTGGGCAAACATCCGCTTTCCACACGAGCTCTTTTTCATTTCTATGAATAGTTGCACTACCTTTGCAACCTTATAAAAAGAACCCGTTAATGATCGCAATTATTATATTTTTCCTAGCACATTGGTTTTTATCACTGTTTTTTCATACATTTTTCCTGCACCGGTACGCGTCGCACCAGATGTATACCACCGGAAAGAAAAGAGAAA
The DNA here is from genome assembly GCA_040007355.1 of Bacteroidota bacterium. Lineage (GTDB taxonomy): Bacteria > Bacteroidota > Bacteroidia > Chitinophagales > Chitinophagaceae > JACMLD01. Next base: position 20,806 of record JBDTVE010000030.1, read on the forward strand.
AATTGTTTTACCTGCTTACCTGGTTTACACAGGGCTCTTCTTTTTTAAACCCCCGTGCGTACGCGGTGCTGCACCGCATGCATCATGTGTACAGCGACACGGAAAAAGATCCGCATTCACCCCATTTTTTTAAGGATGTATGGCAAATGATGGTGCATACAAAAGAAATTTACCAGTCCTTTTTAACGGGTACCGCATTGCCGGAAGCACAGTTTACGGAGGAATACCTGCCCGTTTGGGCCAGGCTGGATAAGATAGGAGACAGCATGATTACACGTATTGTGTTTGGAGTGGCCTATACCGCGTTCTATGTTTATTTTGCACCCAGCGCCTGGTGGTACCTGCTGCTTCCCATTCACTACCTGATGGGACCAATACAGGGCGCCATTGTGAATTGGTGCGGACACAAATACGGCTACGCTAATTTTAATAATGGCGATCATTCCAAAAATACAGAGCCCTGGGGTTTATTGCTTATGGGCGAACTGTTCCAGAACAATCATCATAAGTTTCGCAACAGTCCCAATTTTGCAAAAAAATGGTTTGAATTTGATCCCACTTATGTGATCATGATCCTGTTGCATAGGGTTCATATTATCCGGCTTAAAAAAGCATAATCATCTTTTTAACTCTATACCTGGCCTGCCGGCAAACCGGCAGGTTTTTTTATGCGTTTATGGATGTACGATAGTTCAATCTGCCGGTTCATAGCAATCATAATTGCGCTGGCGGTAGATTTTATCATCCCGGAATTCAAAAATGCTGCAGATATGAGCTTTTAGCACCTGTCCCTGTTTCAGCCTGCCCGCTTTTTGTTTTAATTCGCCTGTCCAGGTATACTCAGCTATCACCGCGTTCCCGGTCTCAAAAAAACGCAGGGGCTCAAAATGCTGATAGGCCAGCATCTCTTTGCCGGCTGCCGCGCCTTCCATCAAATTTGAAAATATCCGTTGCCGGGTTTTTGGCATCATCAGGTTGGGATATTCCGTTTGTTCAATGGCGGGGTGCAGAATGGCCTTGTAGTCGTTTTCATTGGTGGTAAACCACTGCAACAGATGAAAAAATTTTTTTACAGATTCGGTTTTATTTGTCATGGCAGGATGTTTTGTTATAGAAAACACCGAACTAAAATACCATCTTTATTTTCTAAAAACGAATGATGCGCCGCAGAAAGAAAATTGAAAATCAATGAGTTGAGACAGAATGCCCGAATTTTATTTTGACAGCCACTTCATAATAAGTAATTGTCGTTCCAGGATGCTACCTGGTTCAAAATGATGAGGTCTAATATTTGTTCAGCATGACAAAGATTTGGATCCCGATGATAATGATCGGATACTGTAATGAACGTTCGAGTAATTTATGACCGCTGAAGCATGTAACACGACAATCCATGCGCCGCGTATTTGTTCACCGCGCTGCACCCGGTGCTGTTATACATCACCCCTTCGGGGCTTTGCAGCGAAAAGGCTGAGGTAGCCCTGAAAGCCCGCAAGATATCAGCGAGGGTACAGCCCTTCGTAAAAAACAAAAGGCTCTCGAAGGCCTGCCGGATTTGGGTGCGATTCTATTAAATGAATTAGCCCGGTGTTATCGCAGAAGGACATCCTTTCTTGCGTCAGGATGACAAATATTGTGATCCCGATGATAATGATCGGATACTGTAATGAACGTTCGAGTAATTTATGACCGCTGAAGCATGTAACACGACAATCCATGCGCCGCGTATTTGTTCACCGCGCTGCACCCGGTGCTGTTATACATCACCCCTTCGGGGCTTTGCAGCGAAAAGGCTGAGGTAGCCCTGAAAGCCCGCAAGATATCAGCGAGGGTACAGCCCTTCGTAAAAAACAAAAGGCTCTCGAAGGCCTGCCGGATTTGGGTGCGATTCTATTAAATGAATTAGCCCGGTGTTATCGCAGAAGGACATCCTTTCTTGCGTCAGGATGACAAATATTTAAATCCAGATCAAATTGCAGTTGCAATATAGCGCTGCAGATAAGTTCCTCACTCGATTTCAATAACGGTTATACCAATCTACGCGCTGCAGGTTACACAACCCTCTTCCATACTGCAAATGCCGCCTGTCAGCAAAGACTCGTCGGTAACACTGTCGCCGGCACCCGTTCCGGTTATGGCATGTCTGTTTAGCAGGGGCTCTTTTAGCTTGCCGCCTTGTTTTTCAACAGTAAACTGAACGGCTTGTGAGGCAGCCTTGGTACGCAGATAGTACATGCCCGTTTTCAGTCCTTTTTTCCAGGCATAGAAATGCATGGAGGTAAGTTTGGAACTGGAAGGTGCATCAATAAACAGGTTGAGCGATTGCGACTGGCAGATATAAGCCCCGCGGTCGGCTGCCATATCAATAATGGCCCTTTGTTTTATTTCCCAAACAGTTTTATAAATCGCTTTGATATCGTGCGGGATGCCGTCAATATGCTGTACGGAACCATTGTGCTGGATAATCCTGTTTTTCATCTCGTCATTCCAGAGATTGAGCGCTACCAGGTCTTTTAGCAGGTGTTTGTTTACAATCACAAATTCGCCACTCAGCACACGTCTCACATAGATGTTCGAAGTATAGGGTTCAAAACATTCATTGTTGCCCAATATCTGGGAGGTGGAGGCGGTTGGCATAGGCGCCACCAGCAATGAATTCCGCACACCATGTTTTAAGACCGATGCTTTCAGCGTGTACCAGTCCCAGCGGAGGCTGGGTTCGGTATTCCACATGTCAAACTGGAAAATGGCTTTTGAAACAGGTGAGCCCGCATAACTTGCATAAGGTCCTTGCTTTTGTGACAGGTCTTTGCTGGCTGTCATGCCGGCAAAATAAATGGTTTCAAAAATCTCTTTGTTTAGTTCTTTGGCGGCTTCGCTTTCAAATGGAAGGCGTAGCAGGATGAATACGTCTGCAAGTCCTTGTACACCCAATCCAATGGGTCGGTGTCTAAGGTTTGAAGTCCTGGCTTCTTCCACCGGGTAGTAGTTATTATCGATTATTTTATTGAGGTTCAGGGTTGCCTCATAGGTAACCTCGTACAGTTTGTTGTGATCAAACTTTCCATCAATCACAAAACGGGGCAGGGCAAGTGATGCCAGGTTACAAACAGCCACTTCTTCGGGCGATGTATATTCCATTATCTCCGTGCAGAGATTGGAACTTTTAATGGTGCCCAGGTTTTGCTGGTTGCTTTTTCCATTGGCCGCGTCTTTGTATAAAAGATAGGGCGTTCCGGTTTCAATCTGCGCTTCAAGTATGGCAAACCAGAGCTCCTGTGCCCGTATGGTTTTCCTGGCTTTGCCGGAGACTTCATATTGATTATATAGTTGTTCAAAATTGGCGCCCCAGCATTCATGCAGACCCGGTGCTTCGTTTGGACAGAACAAACTCCAATCGCCGTCTTCTTCCACGCGTTTCATAAACAGGTCAGGGATCCAGAGTGCATAAAACAGGTCTCTTGCGCGCATTTCTTCCTTGCCATGATTTTTGCGCAGGTCCAGGAATGCAAATACATCGGCGTGCCAGGGCTCAAGGTATACCGCAAAAGCGCCTTTGCGTTTGCCGCCGCCCTGGTCTACATAACGGGCAGTATCATTAAAAACCTTTAGCATGGGTATGATGCCATTGCTGGTTCCATTGGTGCCGCCAATATAGCTACCGGTAGCGCGGATGCCGTGGATGGCCAGCCCGATGCCCCCGGCACTTTGTGAGATTCGGGCCGTTTGCTTGAGGGTATCATAAATGCCCTCTATACTATCATCTTTCATGGTCAGCAAAAAGCAGCTGCTCATCTGGGGCTTGGGTGTGCCCGCATTAAAGAGCGTGGGTGTAGCATGCGTAAACCAGCGCTCACTCATCAAATGATATGTTTTAAGGGCGCTTTCAATATCTGTTTTGTGGATGCCAATGGCTACGCGCATATACATGTGTTGCGGACGTTCGGCTACGCGGCCATCCAGTTTCAGGAGATAAGATTTTTCAAGGGTCTTAAATCCAAAATAATCAAAACCATAGTCACGGTCGTAGATAATGGTGGAGTCCAGCAGTTCTGCATTTTCATGAATGATTTTCCATACATCATCTGCTATCAGCGGCAAGTACTTACCGGTTCTGGCATCGGTGCATTCATGCAATAATTTCATGGTATGCGAAAACGACTTGGTGGTGTTCTTGTGAAGATTGCTGACTGCAATACGGCTGGCCAGTAAAGCATAGTCTGGGTGTTTAACAGTCAGGGATGCGGCGGTTTCGGCCGCCAGGTTATCCAGTTCTGTGGTGGTAACACCATCGTACAAGCCTTCTATTACTTTTTTTGCAACATCGATGGAATTTACAAAACGCCTTTCCAGTCCATAGCAGAGTTTTTCAATGCGCGCCGTAATCTTATCGAATTTTACGCTTTCTTTTTTGCCGTTTCTTTTAATTACAAACATATCAGTTCAATTTTTTAGTGTATAAGTCAATACCAGCCGGTAGCCAATTTTTTTTAATACGATGGTCCAACCGTTTTCATTTATCCATAACCGTTATCATTGTTTTTATCTTAAGAACCAATGACCCTGATTAGGGTATTTACCAGAACATCACTGAACCCCTGGTTGGTGTCCTCATCGAACATTTCTAAAAATCTTCATTCACGGAAAAAGCCTGTGCTTGCTTACCCGACAGCACACCTGCTTTCTGGTAATCGCCCACCCGTTTCTCAAAAAAATTGGTCTTGCCTTCCAGCGAGATCATTTCCATAAAATCAAACGGGTTGACGGCATTGAACATTTTGTCGTAACCTAGCTCGGAAAGCCATCGGTCGGCCACAAATTCAATATACTGTTGCATTAGCTTCGCATTCATTCCAATAAGGGCTACAGGTAATGCCTCGGTAATAAATTCTTTTTCAATTGTAACGGCATCACCAATGATGCCCCGCACCTGTTCTTCAGACAGTTTTGCGTTCAGCATGCTGTACAGGAGACAGGCAAATTCGCAATGCAGGCCTTCATCCCGGCTAATCAATTCATTGCTAAAGGTCAGGCCCGGCATCAAACCCCTTTTCTTTAGCCAGAACAGCGAGCAAAAGCTGCCGCTGAAGAAGATACCTTCTACGGCTGCAAAAGCCACCAGCCTTTCAGCAAAATTGCCGTTCTTGATCCAGCGAAGCGCCCACTCCGCTTTTTTCTTTACGGCAGGTATGGTTTCAATGGCATGAAACAACCGGTGTTTTTCGGCGGGGTCATTTACATAGGTATCTATCAACAAGGCATAGGTTTCAGAATGGATGTTTTCCATCATTATCTGGAACCCGTAAAAACACCTGGCCTCGGGCAACTGCACCTCGCTCATAAAATTGACTGCCAGGTTCTCGTTTACAATGCCATCGCTGGCGGCAAAAAATGCCAGCACATGCGAGATAAAATGGCGTTCACCATCATTCAACGCGGCCCAGTCTTTTAGATCGCTGCTTAAATCAATTTCCTCGGCAGTCCAGAAACTGGCTTCGTGTTTTTTGTATTGTTCCCAAACCTTTGGATGTTTTATGGGGAGAATGACAAACCTGTCGTTGTTTTCTTTTAATAAGATTTCATTTTCATGCTGCATGGCATACAATTTTCAATTTTATACAATATTTTACCTGCAGGATAGAGACGGGGTGCTGAATACAAGGGGAATAAATTCCCGGGATGTACCAGTAGTGCCTTTCACCCGAAAGCAGGATAGACTGAATAATTTGTGAAAGGGCAGGTATTCTGACTTTCCCGCTCCTGAGGCCTTCCCGCACGCACGCGCGCAGTGGCTTGATGTTCAGGAATGATACCGCCTGGGGCGATATGGGATTTACAGCTACGGGGATAGTTCAGGATTTACACCCGATTCCCTTTTAATACCACAACAACAGAAATTTGTTGCGGTTACCGCTAACACAATACAACATTACAAATCAATATTAAATTTGTATAAAGGAATTATACACCATTTGTTGAAAACAAACAGAACGCAGTGTGAGCAATATCTCCAGGTGTGTGAAGAAGGTGTTTGGCGCCCACAAGTTTTTATTTTTATCCCGCCTGGTAAAGAGCGGTGCCTGCAATTAGCGATTCAGGGGAGCGTTTGGCATTGCAGCATGAATCAGTGAAATACCACCCTTCTTTCACCTGCCAGTTGACGCCACATGGCATAGTAGAGTCCCTTTTGAAGTGTTGTGGTTTTAAATATTTCCAGCGGATCTTTATGGCATCAAAACTAGGTTAGCTGAATAAAAGCGCACAATAATTTCGAGTGATTGAAAAGGTATAAAGGAGGTTGCAAAAATACCAGCTGACTGAACGCTTAAGTTAGCGCAAAAGGCCGGCATTTGCCTGATCAGCCCGCCCTGGATGACCGGGCTTTGATGAGTGTTAATGTGATATAACGGTTATTGGTCCGCCACCATATATAATCTTATAAAAATCCAGCCAATTAAACCGATGATCGACAACAATAAAATCCTGGTTCCATGATTCCGGTCTTTCACGGAATACGCATTGATCCGGGTTCCATCTGGTAATGTTTTTTTAAAATAGGCAAGCGTCCAGCCAATGATAATCCCGAACAAACCGCCGACAATGGCAAAGATATAACCCGCATAGATCCAGTAGCTGTGAACAATTTCCGGTTTTGCCAGTTCTTTTATCCGTTGCGTTTTCAGCATGCCGGCTATTTCCGGGTTTACTTCCTTGCCCCTGTCGCTAAGAATTTTTTGTGCCAACTGGTAATCAAATCGTCCCCATTCATCCGGTTTTGCAATGATTTCAACCAGTTCGTCATCCGAAAATTCAAAGAGATAATAGTCTTTGTCGGTTTCAGCAAGACTTGCTTTGTAGTAAGCTTCCAGCGCTTTGTCGGCATTTGAAAAATCTTCAGGCTTTATTTTAAGGTTGATATCCGGTTCAAACGTATTGTTTGCAAAACTGGGGTCAAATATTTTATTGTTGTCTTCCAGTTGGTATTCAATATTGCTTTGCCTGAGCCGTTCGGCTATTTCATTGGCAAGACCAGCGTCATTGAATTTTTGAAACGTAAGAAAAGTTTCCGGCATACGCAGATGTATAAAAAAATACCCGTTACAACAATGGTTATAACGGATTTTGTTGGGCTTAAAGGAACGAAGTTTTTATGAAAATCAGAAATTAAATAAGGATTGCATAACAACGTGCTATGCAACAGCTTTTTTTAAGTCTGCAATAATAATTTTATCCATCTGCATCATGGCTTCCATTGCTTTCTTCGATTTTGCAGGGTCTTTGTGGTTTAATAGTTCACCCAAAGCAGCAGGAACCACCTGCCAGGATAAGCCAAATTTGTCTTTTAACCAGCCACATTTTGATTTTTGTCCGCCAGCGGAAAGCTTTTCCCAGAAATCGTCTACCTCTTCCTGTGATTCGCAGTTCACAAAGAATGAAACAGCTTCAGTAAAAGGAAACATGGGCCCGCCATTCAATGCCAAGAATTTTTGCCCGTCCAGCTCAAAGCTTGCCGACATGACAGTACCTTTTGGTGCCATGCCGCCTTCTCCCCAGCGCGACAATACCTCCATTTTTGAATTTTTAAAAATGGAGGCGTAAAAATTCATGGCTTCTTCTGCATTGTTGTTAAACCAAAGGAAGGGTGTAATTTTTTTAGTAGTCATTTTTTTATTTTTTAGTGGTTATTTGTTTGCTTCCCAGGATACCGCTCCTGGTTCTGCAAACATAGTAACGCCCCTGCATACAGGAGAGGTGTTTTGCGACATTTTAAGGGCAGATTGAGCCGGGAAAGGAAAAGGGCAACTGTCTTCCCTTGAGGGTCCCCCGCCACCGGTTATTGTTCATTGATTCGTCACCGTATAATTAAGTGCCAGTTAGCTGTTGGCAAACGGTTTTGTTGCCTCCAGCCGGAGCGCTGATTTGGTTTCTGTGCTTTTGAATAACGGGATGCCCTGACCGAAAAGAACGGGGTTGATAAATATCCAGTAACTGTCTTTTGCGTCAGGGTGTGAGCAATGGTAGGATTGCCAAATATCAGTATATGTTTGCCAGCCTGTTCCCGGATCTTATTTATTTCGAAGGCGATATTCTGGCCAATCATGGTGTATTAACTGAAGTTACCCCGGGGAGGGTAGTGGAGAAGACGATTTTGTGCACCTTGTTAAGCCAGTTGGAATAGGCAATTTCGTTTTTGGTAACAGTTGGCTTGTCTCTTACGGCTAGCCAGTGGCTGTTAAGCAATTGGTAAGACACTTGGTCAAAAAGGGCTGCGTCCGCGTCTTCTATTAGGTTGCAGACGAATCCAAGGTTTTCGTCGCCGGGTTCAAACCCTTCTAGTACTCCCCCGGGGCCGGCTACAGATAAAAATCTATTGCCTGGGAATAAGTCCGAGTTGCTGCATAAATTCCAAATTGTCAAGAAAGTCTCTTTCCTCCGCAATTTTGCCATTCTCCATCCGAACCAGGGTTACACCGTCAATATCAACCTTTTTATGTGTGGCCGGGATGCCAAAGAATAAACCAGTATGTGTTCCCTTAAAGTTCCAGTGTTTTACAAGTTTATTATCCATACCAAATACATCCTTAATGGTAAAGCTAACATCGGAAAACCCGTTTAGATAGTTGGTATAATAAGCTCTTGCACTGTCAATACCAACCACATCGGCCGGACTGGCGTGCATTATCACATTCTTTGTGAAATTACTGTCATTGAACATGTCCAACCTTCTTTTATTGACTATTTCGTCCCATACATGCGTATACATTTTTATATTGGCTGCAACGGGATCAACCGTTGCCTGGTTTGGGTTGTTGACTGGTGCGTTGGAACAGGAACAAGCAATTATTGTGGCGGCCGTTAGTAACAGTAGTGGGAGTGATGGAGACAATCGTACTCTTTGTTTCATTTTAATGTTTTAGATGATTGAAGTTCATTAAAGCGGATTGATAAAACTAAACAAATTTGGTAACCGGAACAGTTTAAAAGTGCCTGGAGGGCGGTGCGGAGAGGGTGAGCCGCCCGAAGAAAGGGCGACCCACCCTTTGTCGTCATTGCGAATGAAATGAAGCAATCCGTGGATGGAATTATGGGTGCTGAAATAAATAATGCCGGACCGAATAGCAGCGCTGCTTACTTTATTAAACAAGGGCAGTCCTATTTGGCCAGCACGGATTGCTTCGCTGCGCTCCGCAATGACGATTGCTTCGCGGTTGCCAATGAAGATCCCTGTTATTGGGGTGAAACTGTTCTGAAAAGCAAATCCGGCAATCTGCGGCGAGGGGTTATGGCCTGTGGAATAGGCTCTTTTTGCCTGGCGCCAAGGGGGTGACTACCCGTAAGCGGATGGGCTTTTCCAAAACAGGGGCGTCCGCACCGTCCACCAATGATAATTTTTTGATAAGAAGGCCCCCGGCACCCCCCTTGGTACTGAATTTGCACACTGCTGCTGATTATCTTATTTTTACAGCCTATTCAAATACGTTAACCCGCTGGAAAAACCCATCAAAATAAAGCTCTATACCTTATCCCCAGTGCTGGCGCTTTACCTGGCCGTACTGTTCATTTGGCCCGGCGCCAGGCTATGGGAGACCATTGGTTTTGTTCTGGTTGCAGTGGCCATTCTTACCCCCAAACATTTTTTCAGGAGCCTGCTTATCTTACTGGGTCTGCTCCTGGTCTGTCTGTTATTAATGCAGACGCCGGCAGCGCAAAACTGGCTGGCGGACCAGGCGTCTAAAAGACTCTCAAAAGGACTCAGTACCCGGGTTTCCGTAAAACATGTCAGGTTTTCCTTTTTTAGTAAAATGCAGATGGAAGGTGTATACGTGGAAGATCAGCACAAGGACACCTTACTCTATGCCGGCAAATTAGAAGTAAATATAAACGACTGGTTTTTTCTGCGCGACACGGCCGTGCTGCAGTACATCGGGCTGGAAGATGCAACCATTCACCTGTACCGCTCAGATTCTGTTTGGAACTACCAGTTCCTGGTGGATTATTTTTCAGGTCCCACCGATACGGCGCGAAAGAAAAGCATCCAACTCCAATTGAAAAAGGCCGAGCTGAAAAATATCCATTTGTTAAAAAGGGATGGCTGGCGAGGAGAGGACATGGGTTTATACCTGGCTTCGCTTAACATGGATGCCCGTGAAATTAATTTCAGCAAAAAGCTGGCGGATATCAATAGCATTGATATCGTAGAACCCATATTTTCCATCTATAATTATGAAGGCCGGCGAAAATACATACCGCCATCCACCATACGTAACCCTAACGACACCACGCTTTCCTGGAATCCCGGCGGCTGGAAACTGCTGGCAACCACGGTAACCATCAACAACGGCGCTTTTAAGGACGAGAAAAAAGCAAACCGGTCTGCCTATTATTATTTTGATGCACAGCATATCCAGTTTAGCAGTATCAACGCGGCCTTCAAGAACCTCACCTGGGTAAAAGATACTATCAGCGCCGCCGTAACACTGAGCACAAAAGAAAGAAGCGGCTTTGAAGTAAAGGCATTTAAAGCGAACATGAAATGGCAGCCACGGGCCATGGAGTTTAACAGCCTAGACATGCGCACCAATAAAAGTCATCTTACCAATTACTTTGTAATGCGGTATAATAATTTTGACGATATGGGCGACTTTATAGAAAAAGTGCACATGCAGGGCGTGTTTAAAAACGCCCTGGTACACAGCGACGATATCGCCTATTTTGCCCCCGCACTGGAAAAATGGAACAAGGAAATTTCTGTGACCGGCGCTCTGCACGGAACGGTGGCAAATCTCACCGGCAAGGGCATTATTCTCAGGGCCGGCAATAATACTACCCTGAACGGCGATATCTCGCTAAAAGGCCTGCCCGATATTGATAAGACCTTTATTGATTTTAAATCGAACGATTTCCGCACCACCTATGCCGATGTGCTAACAGTTGCGCCTGCACTGAAAAACATTGATGATCCCCGGCTAGACCGCCTGCAGTTTATACATTTCAGAGGGAATTTTACCGGCTTTCTAAGAGATTTTGTTACCACCGGTACCATTGAAACCGGCCTGGGTACCGTAATTGCAGACCTAAACATGAAGTTCCCTGCTTCGGGAAAACCAACCTATATGGGTAAGGTTTCCTCCACCGGTTTTAACCTGGGCGGTTTTGTAGATTACACGAACCTGGGTAATATTGCCTTTAACGTGGATGTAAAAGGCAGCAGTTTTGCCCTCCATGATATACAGGCCAAACTTGAAGGCATTGTCAGCAACCTTGATTTCAACGACTACAATTACAAAAACATAAAAGTAAACGGCACCCTGGCAAAACGCCTGTTTAACGGCGAACTGCATGCAGATGATGCCAACCTGGGGCTTAACCTGAACGGGCTGGTAGACTTCAGCAAGACAGACCCCCGGTTTAATTTTTATGCCACCGTTACCAGGGCCAATCTGAAAAGGTTGAAATTGTATAAAGATGATATTGATTTTAACGGCAGCTTCCGGTTTGATTTCACCGGTGATAATATTGACGATTTCCTGGGTACCGCGAAAATATATGACGCCGCTGTTTTTAAAAACGGGCAACGTATTTCCTTTGACTCGCTAACCGTGGAATCTAAAAAGACGGGCGACAGCAAAAGCATACTGGTAGAAAGCAACGAGTTTGATGCTGCACTTGCAGGGGAGTATTCCATCCGCGAACTGCCCGCTGCTTTCCAAGTATTTCTGAACCGGTACTATCCCAGCTATATAAAACCTTCAACCAGGAAGATCACCAACCAGAATTTCAGCTTTGTCATCACCACAAAAAAAATTGATGATTATCTTGAGCTGATCGACAAACACCTGAAAGGATTCAACAACAGCAATATCAGCGGACGCATCAACAGTAAGGAACATCTTTTTAACCTGGATGCGGACGTGCCCCAGTTCAGTTATAAAAATATCAGCTTCACCAATACCAACCTGCAGGGTAGGGGCAACCTGGATTCCCTGGGTATCGGTCTTACTGTGGGCGATGTATTTGTAAACGACAGTCTTCATTTCCCCGGCACCCGCGTCAGTGTTCGCTCTGCCAACGATATCTCAAAGATCAATATTACCACCAGCGCCAGCCAAACCCTGAATGCCGCCGATATCTCCGGCCAGTTCCAGACCCGTTCCAATGGATTTAGCATTGTTTTTGACCCTTCTACCTTTGATATTAATGGAAAACGATGGACGATCGACAAAAACGGCGAACTGACCCTTACCCGCGATATTGTGACAACGGAGGGGTTGAAAATATACAGTGGAGACCAGGAAGTGCTGGTCACCTCGCACCTTTCTGAAACAGGCGGTGGCACCGACCTGGGCATCGACCTGAAAAAAATAAATATCGGCGATTTTGCGCCCTTTTTTGTCAAGAGTAATCGTCTGGAAGGCCTGCTTTCCGGTACCGTTACCATCAGCGACCCGTTTGGAAATATGAATGTTGATGTAAACGCAAATGCGGAACAGTTCCGGCTGGATGATGATTCGGTTGGCAAACTGCAGCTGACCACAGGCTATTCAAAGGCATCGGGCCGGGTAACCCTTTCAACCATTTCCGAAAACAACAATTATAATTTTGACCTGAACGGATTTATCAATACGGCCGACAGCACCGGCACGGGCATCGATTTAACCACCCACCTGAAAGACAAAACAAGTATCCACCTGTTACAACGCTATCTCACTGGAATCTTTAGCCACCTGGAAGGATATGCCAGCGGCGACCTGCGGGTGGTGGGCAAGGGCCGGAACCTGAAATACCTGGGTAATCTCACGCTTACGGATGCTTCCCTGACGGTAGACTATACCAAATGTACCTACCGCATTCCTAGGGCGGTGATCAAAATGCAGGACGATGGAATTGATTTCGGCAGCTTCCAGATAAAAGATGAGCTGAATAATACGGCCGATGTGCAAACCGGGAAATTGTATCACAACAATTTTAAGGATATGGCTTTTGATTTTCGTATCAAAACAAACCGGCTCTTATTACTGAATACCTCTAATATCGACAATAAACAATTTTACGGTAGGGCCATTGGAAAGGCCACATTTACCTTTAAAGGCCCACAGGAAGATATGCAGATGGACATACAGGGAGAGCCAACCGACAGTTCGGTTATCAGCCTGCCCATTTCCAGCAGCCGTATTAACGGGGAAGCAGATTTTCTGACCTGGAAAGTCTACGGAAAAGAAATGCAGCAGACCAGCAACTCAAGAGTGGAAAGCAACCTTACGGTAAATCTTAAAATGACTGCCAACAAACTGGCCAGGATAAACGTGATACTGGATGAAGCTGCCGGCGACCAGATAAGCGCGGTGGGTCATGGCGTACTTAACCTGCAGGCAGGAACCAATGAAAATCTTTCATTGAACGGACGGCTGGATATTGACAAGGGCGATTACACGTTTACATTCCAGTCTATAAAAAGAAGGTTTCATTTGCGCGAAGGCGAATCCAATTACATACAGTGGAACGATGATCCTTACAATGCCGATATCAATGTGGTGGCGGAATACACGGCGCCCAATGTTCGTTTCAGCGATTTGGGAACCAATAACAATCCCGCGCTTTCCGCTATCAATGCCAATGTAAGAAACTATGTAGGCGATGTGCTGGTAAAAACCACCATTACCGGAAAACTGAAGAACCTTGATTTTAAATTTAATATTGAATTGCCTTCTTATAGCTCGCTGGTCAATAATCCCGATGCCACGGAATTGCTAAAATTGATAGAGCGTGATGAAAATGAACGAAACAAACAAAGTTCGCTCCTGATTGTATTTAACAGTTTCGGGCCGCTGTCAAACTCAACCAATGTTTGGAATCCGGGCGTAGGCGTGGTGCAGGGCATTGTGCTGAATAGTATATCGGGCGTTGTTTCAAACCAGCTTAGCAAAGCATTCAGCAATGTGTTGGGCAATGTGTTTAAAGACCCTACTTTCAGGATTAATATTAGCGCCTCGGCCTATAACGGTGCGGTACTGTCCGATGTGACCAATACAGCCCAGTATCTGCCCGACAGGGTAAACACCAGTTTTTCCATCAACAAAAGTTATTTTAACGAGCGTCTTACTTTTATTGTGGGCAGTGCGCTTGATTTTGGACTTAATAATACCTCGGTAGCCAATACAAAAAACAATATACAATTCCTGCCCGATGTAACGGCGCAGTATAAGCTTACGTCGGACGGAAAGATTGTATTCAACTTGTTTTACCGCGAAAACAGGAGTTATCTCACCAGCCTGAACGGGAAACAAAGCCGTAGCGGCGCCGGTATTTCTTACCACAAAGAATTTGAGACCCTGGATGAGTTGTTTCGGAAAAAGAAAAACAGGGAAGTAAAAATCGTACCGGTAGATTCAACGCGGGTAAGCCTGGTCAATCCCTGATTGCAGTAGGCTGAACCATTCCTCCTGCGGGTTTATTTCAGGATATCATGTCCCATTTTATCGCGTTTGGTTTCCAGGTATTTTTCATTATGCGGGTTGGGGATGGCTTCAATCGCGATGGTTTCCACAATTTCAATTCCATAACCCAGCAGACCGGCTCTTTTTTTAGGGTTATTGCTCATTAGCCGGAGTTTTGTTACCCCCAGGTACCTTAGTATTTGTGCGCCGATGCCATAATCGCGTTTGTCCATGGGAAAACCAAGGTGAAGATTGGCTTCTACCGTGTCCATGCCTTGTTCCTGTAATTTATAAGCCCGCAGTTTGTTTACCAGTCCAATGCCCCGGCCTTCCTGATTCATATATAATATAATACCCTGACCTTCTTTTTCCACCATCTGCATGGCTTTGTGCAATTGTTCGCCACAATCGCAACGCATGGAACCTAGTATGTCACCGGTAAAACAGGATGAATGCACCCTGGTTAAAACCGGTTCATCTTTTTTCCATTCTCCCTTTATCAGGGCCAGGTGTTCGTTGGAAGAATTTTTTTCTTTAAAGGCAACCAGTTTAAAATGGCCAAACTGGGTGGGCATATCCACGCGCACAATTTCTTCTATCAGAGAATCTGTTTTAAGCCGGTATTCTATCAGATCTTTTATGGAAACGAGTTTTAAATCGAACTTTTTTGCGATTTCCTTTAATTCGGGCAGCCTTGCCATGCTGCCATCTTCGTTCATGATCTCCACCAGCACGGCGGCGGGCTCAAAACCAGCCAGCCGGGCAAGATCAATAGTGGCTTCCGTATGACCGGAACGGCGCAAAACGCCTCCTTTTTTTGCTCTTAGCGGGAAAATATGCCCAGGTCGTCCCAGGTCGGAAGGTTTGGTGGCGGGGTCAATCAGAGACTGGATGGTTTTGGCGCGGTCCTGGGCTGAAATACCGGTAGTGCAGCCATGCCCCAGCAGGTCTACAGACACCGTAAAGGCGGTTTCATGAAGTGCTGTATTATTGTTCACCATCAGTTCCAATTCCAGTTCATCACAACGTTCTTCTACCAGCGGTGCGCAGATAAGACCCCGGCCTTGTTTACTCATAAAATTAATGATCTCGGGGGTCACATTTCGTGCCGCGGTGATGAAATCACCCTCGTTTTCTCGGTCCTCATCATCTACCACGATTATCAACTTCCCCAGTTTAATATCCGCTATGGCACTTTCAATACTATCCAGCATATAAGCTAAAATTTACACAAAAGTAACGATTGAGAAAGCTTTTATGTTTAATTATAAACGCTGCATTAAATTTTTGTAAAGCTATAAACAAGTTATGCAGCATTGCCCGGTATGTTTTTGCCTATTGTATGGAAAATATTATGTTTGCTTTAACAAATGTAAAAATGCTTTTTTTGCAAGCCTCTAAAAAAATCTATATGCTTAAAAGAATTTCCGGGCTTTTAGCCTTGGTGTTTGCGATTGCGTTTGCTACCGGCATACAGGCCCAGGTTACCACCAGTTCTATTAATGGAACCGTAGCGGACACCAAGGGTGAAACGCTGGCGGGCGCTACAATAACAGCGGAACACCTGCCATCCGGCACAAAATACACCACTATTTCCAAAAAAGGCGGTGTATTTAATATCCAGGGAATGCGCGCCGGCGGGCCTTATAAGATATCAATTGAATATATAGGTTATAAACCCCAGGTTAACGAAGGCGTTACCCTGGCACTGGGCGATGCTTATAATATAAATGCGGAAATGGTCACCAGTATAACCGACCTGTCGGCCGTAACCGTTACCGGCATCAGGCGGCGTGCCTCGGCAGACCGCAATGGCGCATCAACCAATATCAACGCCCGGATGTTGTCTACCCTGCCCACTATTACCAGGAGCATCACTGATTTTACCCGCGTTACACCGCAGGCCAACGGCACTAGTTTTGCCGGCAGGGATAACAGGCTGAACAATGTTACAGTAGACGGTGCCAACCTCAATAATAATTTTGGTTTGTCAAGTGACCTGCTCCCGGGCGGCGGCAACCCCATTTCCCTGGATGCTTTCCAGGAAATAACCGTCAACATTTCCCCTTACGATGTAAAACAATCCGGTTTTACCGGTGCAAACGTAAGCGCCATCACCAAAAGCGGAACCAATACCTTTCATGGAAGTGTTTATGGTTCTTATCGCAATCAAAGTTATAACGGTACCAATATTGCCGGAACCAAACTTTTCTCGCTTATTGCTGGAACCAGACCGCCGGCTACCAGCAATAAAATTTATGGTGCAACCATCGGAGGTCCCATCATTAAAAACAAATTATTTTTCTTTTTAAACGGAGAAATGGAAAAAGCAGACCAGCCGGGTATTACTTATTCGCCCAAAGGAGGGTCTGGTACCGGAACGGCCTCCAATGTGCCGGTCGACTCCCTGAAAAAACTCTACGATTACCTGAAAACCAAATATAATTTTGACCCCGGTTCCTACGATAACTTCCCCAATTTTACAACAGACAACTACAAGGTACTGGCCAAGATAGACTGGAATATCAGCAATGCACATAAGTTAACGATAAAATTCAGTGATTTCCGGAATACCGGCTATTCCCTGATTAGCCCCAGCGGCGGTATAAACGGCGCAAGCGGGCAAAGCAGTATTGTAAGTTATACGCCAAGCCCCGGAAGATTTGGCCCCAGTGCTATGGGTTTTAGTAATATCAATTATAAAATCACTGATAAGGTTCGCTCGGCATCCATTGAACTGAACAGCAATTTCCACGGTAAATTCGCCAACCAACTGCTGGCTACCCTTACCAAGATAAGTTCTATAAAAGGACATGATGGCGCTACCTTTCCATTTGCTGACATACTGGGCGCCACCCCGGGTTCCAAAAATAATTACCTGAGTTTTGGCAACGAACCTTTTAACGGCAACAATAACCAGCTTATAAACGATGTCTATACCATCACCGATAATTTCAGTTATTTTACCGGCAAGCATACCATCACCGCTGGTGCAAATTATGAATACCAGCGTGTGGGCAATATGTTTATGGCGGGATCACAGGGCTACTATGTATACGGGTCGCTGGATGATTTTACCAATAACCGCGCGCCCAAATTATTTTCTCTCAACTATTCGCTGATACCCGGTGCGGACGCTGTATTTTCCGCAAACCTGAAAGTAGGTCAGCTGGGATTGTATGTGCAGGACGAAGTAAACATCAACCCACGTTTCAAACTTACATACGGCGTACGCGTAGACCGTCCCATATACCCGGAACAGCCTTTGGAAAACCCGGCCATTACATCGCTTTCCTTGTATGATAAAAGCGGTAACCTGACACATTATAATGGCGGCAAGTGGCCTACCCCCAGTTGGCTGTTTTCACCCCGTGCCGGTTTTCGCTGGGACGTTGATGGCGATAAAAGCATGATTATTCGCGGTGGCACCGGCGTAT
The DNA here is from genome assembly GCA_040007355.1 of Bacteroidota bacterium. Taxonomy (GTDB): domain Bacteria; phylum Bacteroidota; class Bacteroidia; order Chitinophagales; family Chitinophagaceae; genus JACMLD01. Next base: position 38,678 of record JBDTVE010000030.1, read on the forward strand.
TTACCGGTCGCATACCATTTGTATACCTTACCAACGAACCCAGCTCCAGCGGTATGTACACGTTCGGTTCGCTGGTTACCAGCAACCTGCAGAACTACCTGTTCAATCCCGATTCACATGCATATAATCCTTTTTACAATACCTCGCCGGATCCTGCTTTGTTTCCAACCAAGGCGGGTAGTGTAGCACCCAGTGGTGGCTTTGCGCTGATTGATCCCAATTTTAAATATCCGCAGGTATGGCGTACCAACCTGGCGGTAGAAAGACAGCTTGGCCACGGTTGGGGACTGACGCTGGAGGCCTTGTATACAAAAGATTTGCATGATGCAGTGATGCGCAATGCCAACCAGAAAGCAACCGATACCGTGGTAAATGTAGGACCTGGCGATACCCGTGGACGCTTTAGTTCTAACAGCAATACCCTGCGCAGGCTGAACACCGGTATCTCAAATGCGGTATTGATGGAAAATACCGGCAAAGGGGGCTCAATAGCATTGACCGCGCAGGCTTCCAAGAGCTTTTCAAACGGTTTCTATGGATCTTTGGCTTATACCTATACTTATGCCAACGAGGTTACCGCTAATCCCGGCAGTCAGGCTGCTTCTGTATGGAGCGTTAACGCAACTTCCGGCACACAAAACGACCAGCAGCTTTCTTATTCACAGTACAGCGTTCCCCACCGCATTGTGGCAACCTTTTCTTATCGGGTGGAATACTTAAAACACCTGGCCAGCACCTTTACTTTCTTCTATGAAGGCGCCTCCCAGGGTACCTATAGCTATATTTACAATGGCGATATAAACCAGGATGGTAATTCCGCCGACCTGATATATATACCAAAAGACCCCTCCGAAATTAAGTTTGTCGCGTTGCCCGCCAACGGTTCAACACCGGCCTTCACCCCGCAACAGCAGTCTGATGCATTCTTCCAATTCATTTCAAAGGATCATTACCTGAGTCACCACATGGGACAAACATCAGAAAGAAATGCAGGAAGATATCCGTTCTACCACCGGGTTGACTTTAACTTCCAGCAGGATTTATTTACCAATATCGGCCGGAACAGGAATACCCTGCAATTCAATATGTCTGTAATTAATTTCCTCAACCTGCTCAACCCTAACTGGGGCATCAAGAAACAGACCATTGTAACCAACCCATTGAAACTGGTGAGTGTAACCAATGGCGTGCCCACCTACCAGCTGGCTACTTTTAACAGCGACCTGGTAAGACAGCCGTACATAAACGTTTCTTCCACCACCACTACCTGGGGCATTCAGCTGGGCGTAAAATATCTTTTCTAGCAAAACGGTTATACCCTTTATAAAAAGTCAACAGCCATCATACAAAATATGATGGCTGTTGGTTTTTCAGAAAAGCCGGTCACCTCAATCCAGATTCCTTATTTGGCAATTATGCATAAGCGTTATAATTTTATTTTTAGTCCGCCATTTATTATAAAGCCCTCGGTGTGGTTCCAGATATCGTCAAAAGAAGGGTTGATATACGGCGGGTTTACAACGGGTTTATATTTACCCTGCCGTTCATCTGTAAAATTTTCAAAATTGATAAACAGGCTTATCTTCCCGATGCTTTTTTCGGCCATGGCCCCCAGTTCCCAAAAGGAGGGCGTGTTTGTTCCGTTATACAGGTACTGGCGGCCGGTGAAATAGGCTTCCAGTCCAATCTTAAAGTTTTCTTCTTTTTCATAGACCAGCGAACCATTTAGTTTGTTTTTTGGTACCAATGCCAGCGCCTGATTGCCGGTTAGATACCGTGCCCGGGCCCTGGTAAAAGTGTAACCTGCTAAAAGCTTAAGCGTCCCTTTATAAACAATCCTGAGGTTGGTTTCAAAACCGCTGCTTTGCACCGGTTCCACCGCGTTTGCAAAAAAGACATCCGGCCCTGTATTGGTTTGCAAAACCAGTGGCCTGTTTATCTGTGTATGAAAAAACAATTGGTTAACACTAAAAAAAACGGATTCACTGATATATGTCTTGTAGTTGATGTCTGCGGTGGCGCCGGCGCTGGTTTCCGCACTGGTATTGTTTAAAGGAAGCAGGTTGCGGTATTGCATGGCTTCCGTTTGTTCGGTAAAAATGGATGGTATTTTATACCCCATTCCGGCCCCGATCCTCGATGAAAGTTTATTGGAGATTTTAAACAGGACAGAAATCCGGGGCAGCAGGAAAAACGGTTGCTTTTTGTAGTTTATATTGCTGTAATCCACGTTGTCTAGCCTTATGCCGCTTTCAATCTTTATCGTTTCTGTAAGATCCCAGGTATCCTGTGTATATATGCCGGCGGTGAACGATTTCGTATCCTGGTTGGCGGGCATTGTTTTTTGTCTGAACCTGTCCGATAAAAAATTAATGCCGGTGATAATGGTATGATGGGCTTTAATAAACAGCCAGGACAGGTCGGTAAAACTATTGGTAGCCAGCCCGGAAAAATAATAGCCGGGTACCCTTATCTGCCTGCTGAAAATACTAAAGCTTTGCCTGAACTTTATACTTCCGTTATTCTTATATTTTCTTTCTGCTTCAAAATTTGTGGTGTTGCGCACCGTATGATTGTCTTCAAAATATACGTGAATGCTGTCAGTGTGGCCACCGATTGCCTGCATATCACCGCCCCTGATGCTGCTCCGTGTAAAACTGTTGCCCAGCATCAGCGTTGTCCTGCTATCCGGGTAATAAAACAACCGGGGATGAATGGTGAAATTCCTGCTTTGAGGCAATTCTGAAAAGCCATCGCTGTCTGCATCATAGGCTTTCTGCCGGTTCAAGGTGGCCAGCAAGGCATAGCCATACCGACCTTTTTTTTGCGACAGATAGGCGCCCAGGTTGGTTTGCCCCACGCCGGAATGGTTTATCATAAAGCTATAGTCGGCCTTGTCCCTGGGTATTTTGGAAATGAAATTTACCACTCCGCCGATGGCACCGCCGCCATACAGGGTGGAGGCCGGTCCTTTTATAAGTTCTACCTGAAGAAGGTCCAGCGGTGGAATTTCCAGGATGCTTAACCCGCTGGCAAAATTGCCGAAATTGGGATAGCCATCCTTCAGTAACTGCGTATACCTGCCATCCAGCCCCTGCACCCGTATGTTTGCACTGCCCGAAGTGGCGGATGTCTGCTGCACCAGCAAACCGGTACTTTCATGTAGCAGCATGGATACATTGGCCGGGCGCATATTGTTTTTTTCAGCCAGTTCTTCACCGGCAATGGTTTCAACCCTGGTGGGTGTATTGGCAAAGCTGCGGCTGGTACGGGTAGACTGAATGATTACTTCGGTTAGTTCATCATGAATACCGGTTAAAAAAACTTCTACGGTGTCTTCCTCCGGTAAAGGAAAATTAAAACTACCTTTTTTTTCCTCGTATCCGGTATAGCTGAAGCGTAGGGTTTGAATACCGTCGGGGATATTGTTGATTTGAATAACACCTTTTCTGTCTGAAACCGTTGCCCTGGGTGTTCCATTTAATAGTACCGATGCCCCGGCCAGCGCCTGGTGCGTGGCCGCATCTTTTATAATCGCGTTTAAGCGTTGCTGACTGTACAGGTATTGAAAACTGCACAATGATAGCAACAGGAAAATATTTCTCTTCATCATGAAAAAAATTAAAGTGACAAAATAAAGATGCGCGGTCGGCAGATTGGTTTCTCCGGCCGGTGTCAGCTTAATTTGGGCGGTTGCCAGATGGCATGAACGTTGTAGGAAATAAAGTACTGGTCGGCAGCAAAGGAGCGGAGGTTAAGATAAAATGATACAGGCGCTGCCACCGGTAATTCCTTGTGATAAGCAAAGGCAGCCGAAGGGCAGCAAGTGCAGCGGCAGAAAGGATTGCAATTGTCTGCGGAGCTCTTGCCAGTAGAATGTTTTGAGGTAGCTGTTTCCTGCTGCGAAGTATGAGTAGCCCGATCACTGTCGCACCGGCAGGGAAGGCAGGCGAGGAGGAGCAGGTAACAACTAAAAACGAAGAATAATAGCCTCATACGGACGCGAAATTAACCATTTATTATTCAGGTACACCATGAAAATAACGCAGCCGGGATTCGGCAGGGGATTGCCGCAATGGCCCGGTTCACCAAAAGAGGTTGCGATCCGGGGCAGTGCGCCGCCTGCACGGTGCCTGCAAACGGGATGCGAATAAATTCCTGCCACCGCCGGACGATGGCCAATGAAGGCAAAAAGATTAACACCATTGAGGGCCTTGCTAATCGCTGGCCAGCAACGCAGGCGCATCGCTCCAATTGAGAAATAAGGAGGCGGTATTGGCATGGCCCACACCGAATAAGCCATTATTGATGACCGTTATGATCGTTATGTCAATGGCAATTTTGCCGATTATTGTGTTCTGGTGCACGCAGACATTCGGCAGATTGAAGCCATCTTTTTAGACTGCCTTACCCCCGCCCGCCTGAACAGCCACCAGTTCCTGCAGGCTCCGGGCATTGTCAAAAGCATTGCCGATGGTATTGTTAAAATACGCATATACGTCTTTTCCCTGAACCAGCCATTGGTTGATCCGGTGTCCATAATCACGGAGTACCTCTATATCATACGTCCCGCGATAATCACCCTTCAGACCGTGGAACCGGAGATAGACCGGGCCCCGCCGGGTATGCAAGGCATACAGCGCCGAAGCCGGCATATCCTGTAATACGAGCGAGGCGCTATACCGGTCAAGCATCGCATATACATCAGGGTTATACCAACCGTTATCCCTGAATTCCACGCATTTGTGCCAGCGGCCCTGCGGGTCCTGTTCCTGCAACTGTTTTAGAAGGGTTTCAACACGCACTGCAAAATTAACTTTAAGTCCTGCGGGGAATTGGATCAGCAAACAACCTTTTTTTGCATCGTCTGCCTGGTTGGCGGCCTTCATAAAAAAGTCAACATCATGGCGCTTAAAAGCCAGTGCAGGAGTATGGGTAATATTACGCCAAAGCTTTACCGCAAACCGGAAACCATTCGGAACCTCCTGAGACCATTTTTCAAAAGTGACCGGCCTGGGTACTTTATAAAAACTGCTGTTTATTTCTACCGTATTAAACAAAGAGGCATAATAAGCAAGCCGGGTCTGTTGCCGGAACGGGCCGGGGAAAGCTGATTTTGTAAACGGCAGCACAATATTGCAGGTGCCGGTCCACAGGGTGCCGTATTTTTTAGTGTTGCCGGGGCGTTTGCTGTTCATATAGTCGTCTGCGGATTTTAATCATTTTTTACGTGGTCAATAGATATTATTTCATCAATAGAAATTTTTGCTGAATGGAATGAACGCGCTGCCGATGGACCCGGTGATTTGGTAGGTGGCAAGGCCTTTTTTTAATTGCTTCTTACTATTTAAGTGGTACATCACCGCTCTCTGATATGATATTATAAATTAAGCATTGTGCCATTTTTAAAGCCATTGATTTTCAATTGGCGTTTTCTAGGGATCAGGACGGCAGCCATCGCACTGTAGAATTTTTACCATAACCGCGTCCAACAATCCACAGCCTGGCAGCCGCGCAAACCACGTGGGTGCAGGATTTCGCCTGTATATAGACACATGGATTTTAATAAATAGACCGATCTGACGGGGGTGCTTTAAAGCGTTTCGGCGGGAGTATTTTGGAGCGTGTATTTTACGGTGCCTGAGCATGCGCCCGGAACAAAGAAGTCAATCCGTTGGTTTTGCGAAAGGTATGGAGAAGCCACGGGAAAACCCATCAGGAAAAAAGACGTCTCAGCAAAGATTTTTTTTCACCGGCTGTTTCCTGAACGGAAAGGCTTTCAATGCGGTCCATCAGCTTTGCCATCTTATCCATGGTCAAAGAAGATTTTACCATATAATCCAAAGCGCCCTGGCGCATGGTATTAACGGCCACGTCAATATCTTCCTGCCCTGAAATAAATAATACAATAATGGCAGGATTGAATTTCCTGATTTGTTTCAGCACTTCGATGCCAGTAAGATCCTCCATGTTATAGTCAAGGAAAATAATATCCGGGAAAAGGGTATCAAGACCCACCAGGCAATCATTGCCGTTATAAAACAAATGAATATTGGTATATCCCAGTTGCTTTAAAAACTGCTGGTAGAGGGTTAAACTCAACTCATCATCGTCTACCAAAAATATCGTGGAGGCAAAATTTTTCAACATTTTTTCTGATTTTAAGCGTTTTTAATTCCGTTGGCTAAAAAGATGGAGCCATGCTACAAAACGCTCAGGAACAGTTGATATTGCAGATTTCTGATGAATTTGACCGAACAGGGGTAAAGTTCCGCGCGCAATTAGGTAATTATCCTTAATATCCTGCTTTTTTTAAAACTGACTCCCCTATAAATCCCTTGTCACTGGTATAAACGCTGTTATACTTGACGACATAACAGCAAGAATCTATTGAAAAGACCTGGTTTTGCTGCGGGGGGTACTGGTTTAAAATCATTGGGTATGAATTTTTTTTTGTCGCCTTTGTTCTCTCCGCGCTATTCTTTTCAACAACGCAAACCAAACGTATAAATGGCAGCGCACTGGATAAACTGCCGGCTAATATCTGGTTGCTGACAAATTTGGGTGAAAGGGCGGATTTTTCTCCGGCTAATAAACGGGTTGTTTTTATGACCACGTAGTAGACAATCCCAATAATTATTTTATGAGTACCATTGCGGTTTGCACGAACGCCGGCCAATGTTTTCATGGTCAAGCAACTGGGCAGCGAAGGCGTTGTGGAAATTGCCAGTAATGGAATAGTGTTCAGGATTGGCGCAATCGTCATGCGACTGATTTCTACTGGCGCCTTACCATAGATGCACCCGCTTGTCTACCGGTAACCACATCGGGTCACCTTGCTTTATTCCAAATGCATCATAGAATTCCTGCATTTGCTGCAGTGGTATGATGGCCCGGTAACGGGCAGGAGAGTGGGGGTCTGTTAACAGCAGGTTGGCGGCGGTTTCAGGCAGCGACATACCCCGCCAAACCTGTGCCCAGCTCAGGAAGAAACGCTGGTCGGGTGTAAAGCCATCTTTCTTTTCATTGCTTTTTCCCTGCGCTGTTTTTTTGAATGCTTCGTAAGCCATTTGTATACCGCCAAAATCGGCCAGGTTCTCACCCAAAGTAAGCCGGCCGTTTACATGCAGTGAATCCAGCATAACAGCCGCATTGTATTGTGCCACTACCCGGTCTGTTAATACTTTAAATTTAGTAGCGTCTTCTTTTGTCCACCAGTCGCGCAAACTGCCATCCGCATCATACTGCCGGCCCTGGTCATCAAACCCATGAGTCATTTCATGACCAATAACCGCCATGATGCCGCCGTAGTTTACGGCATCATCAGCGCCAAAATCAAAAAACGGGAATTGCAGGATGCCTGCGGGGAAAGTAAGGGTGTTCTGTATGGGACTGTAGGAGGCATTTACGGTGGGGGTAGTAAAATTAAATTCGGTTCGGTCTATGGGTTTGCCCAGCTTGTTCAGGTTGTAACGATAAGACCATTGCGCACTGTTTCTTACATTGTTCAGCAAGGAATTTTTTGTAATGACAACGCCCTCGTATGTTTTCCATTTGTCCGGGTAGGCTATTTTCTTGGTAAAAGCCGTCAGTTTTGCCTGCGCTTTCTGTTTGGTCTCCTCGCTCATCCAGTTCAGGCGATTGATGCGGGCTGAAAATGTCTGCTGCAGGTTGTTCACCATTTCAAGCATACGTTGTTTGGCAGCGGGTTTAAAATACCGGTCAACATATAGTTTGCCCAGCAATTCACCCAGGTTGGCGTCAACCAGCGCAGCCATGCGTTCCCAGCGGGCGGTAATTTCCTTTTGACCGCTGATGGCTTTTTGAAATTCGAAATGTGCCTGTACAAAATCATTGCTCAGGTAAGGTGCCGCGTTGCTTAACACGTCAAATTTAGCAAGCTGTTTCCAGGTATCAACTGGAATAACGGTCAGCAGGCTATCCAACGCATGAAAAAAAGATGGTGTGCTGACAATAATAAAATCGGGTTGCTGAATTTCCAGGGCGGTAAACAAGGTCGGAACCTTTAATGTTTTAAAATCCGCGGAAAAATCATCGGGCGTAAATTTATTGTACCGCTTTTGAGGGTCGCGTAATTCAACCCTGCTCCATTGAGCCCTGGCAAGTGCTGTTTCTGTCTGAATAATATTGCTGGCCATCATATCCGCTTCCGGGGCAGGGGTTCCGGACAGGGTGAACAGTTTTATAATATATGTTTTTTATGCATTGCGTATGAGCACGCTGCGGCTATCATTTTTTAAATAATAATCCCGGTCCGGAAGGCTAAGGCCACCCTGGCCCATCTGCACCCGGTAAGTATTGATATCCCGGGCGTCCTGGTTAACAAATATGCTGAAAGGGCCACCGGCCGCGCCGCGGAGCCGAAATTTCATCAGCATCTCCATCAAGGCGCCGGTGTTGGGGGCTGCATCAATTTCCTGCAGGTCTTTTTTAATGGGTATTGCGCCCATCTTTTCCAGTTGCAGGCTGTCCATGCCGCTGGTATAAAAATCGCCACACATTTGTTCCGCGCGGGTTCTGTTTGTTTTGGCCGCAGCTGCTTCCAGCAGGGTTCTTAATTGCCGAACACTTTCTTCGCGCAGCATATCAAAACTTCCCCAGCGGGTCTTGGTAGGGGGCATTTTCGCTTTTTTCAGCCAGCCGCCATTGGCATATTCGTAAAAATCCACTCCTGGTTTTACGGAAAAATCCATATTGGCCCGGTCGATGTATTTTATCTGGGCGGTTGTAATGAAACAGCTGGCCAGCAACAGGACAATTGCAATAATTCGTTTCATATAATGATTTTACAGGAAGACAAGTTAAGGATTTATTTGCCTTAGGCCCGGCAACGCGATTTTTGGTGGGCAAGCGGCAGCCGCAGGGCATCACGGGGGCAAACCTGTTAAAAAAAGCGATTGGTAACTTTTTGAAGTCTGCGTAATGCCGGCGGTCTGGGCCATTAGCCGAACTACGGGATAGATGGTTATAGTATGTATGTGACCATCTTTGAATTCTGGTAGCCAGGAGCGATGGTATAGCGGCACCATACCGGCAGATGAACGTTCCCTGGTGTTGCTACGCTTATTTTGTTTTTTCGCGGATAGCCCTGAATTCTGACCCGGGCTTCCATTGAGGCATCTGCGTTTCAAACGCCAGTCGCCTGCCCACCAGGAACAGCCATTTGAGTTCGCGGATACCAGCTTCCATCGTCCAGGTATTTGCGTTGTATTCATCGGATGGGCGGTGGTAGTGCTTTTCCTGGTATTCGTCTTCCAGTTTTCTTCCATACGCTGTATCTTTTCCTTCCACATCTATGCCGCTTTCCGTATAAAGAGCGGGGATACCTGCTTTTGCAAAATTAAAATGGTCCGAACGGAAATAATTCCCCGCCTCGGGATGTGTTTCAAACGAAATATAACCGCTATCTTTTTCAACAACTGATCTTAGATAATCTTCCAGTTCGGATTGCCCCGCTCCCACAACAACAATGTCTTTTGTTCTGCCAAAGCGGCCCAATCCATCCATATTAATTTCTGCCACGGTTTTGCCGGCGGGGTAAACGGGGTTCTGCGCATAATAGGCCGAACCCAGCAGGCCCTGTTCCTCGGCCGTTACTGCAAGGAAAAGAATGGTTCTTTCTGGTTTTGTTTTCATGTTTTTAAAAGCGCGTGCCAGTTCCAGCAAACCTGCGGTTCCCGAGGCATTATCAAAGGCGCCGTTATAGATGGAATCACCGGTTTCGTCCGGTTGGCCAATGCCCAGGTGGTCCCAGTGAGCCGTATAAATGATAACTTCATCGGGTCGTTTACTGCCGGTTATTTTGGCCAGCACATTGTATGATTTATTATAGGAAACCTGTACCTGCAGGGAGGTGGAAAGCGTAAGCGGCAGTGGAACCGCTGTAAAACCGCGTTGGTTCGCTTTTTTTAGTAAACCTTCATCATAGCCTGCCGCAGCGAACAATTTATTGGCAACGGTTTCCGGCAGCCATCCAATCACGTCGCAATTTTTAGTGTTCTTGCCACGGTTGTCCAGTTGAAGTCGTGACGTGTTAAAACTATTTTGAAGCACTGCAAAGGGGTAGCTGGCGGCTGCTGTATTGTGGATAATAAGACAACCTTTGGCACCTTGCCGTGCGGCTTCTTCAAACTTGTAGGTCCAGCGCCCGTAATAGGTCATTTCTTTTCCCTTAAAAAGGGTGGTATCGCCCGACCAAAAACCCGGGTCATTCACCATCACCAGGACAACTTTTCCTTTTACATCAATGTCTTTGTAGTCGTTCCAATGGTATTCAGGTGCCACCACGCCGTAACCTGCAAACACCAGCGCGGATTTGTCCAGGCTGACCTGGGAGTCTGTTTTGTCGGTCCAGATGACATAATCGTCAAAGGCTTTTAAATTGAAGTTCCCTTTTGCAGACTGCACCTGTAGCAGCGGCGCCGCAGTAGCCAAAATATTTACCATGGGCACGTCCTGTAAAAAGCTGTTGCCATTGCCGGGTTCAAGTCCCATAGCAACAAACTGGGCTTGCAGGTAATTGATGGTTTTCGTTTCTCCCGCGGTAAAAGGTTTTCGCCCCATAAAGGAGTCGGCGGCCAGCACAGCAATATGTTTTTTCATGCTATCAGCGCTAAATACAGCCAGGCCATCTTCCGCTGAGGGCAGGTGGTTCTGTTGCCCGCAACCTGCCAGCAATATAACTATCAGCAATAATTGAAGACGATACGGTACAAGCATGTTCTTTTATTTTAGTGAACGGTTTCGAAATGCGTTGTTGGCTCTGTGCAATGCTAAGCGCCCTGGTTTTTTACCCTGTGAAGATCGGGTAAAAAGCCGGTCATCAATCCAATCAGTGGCAGAAAGGAACAAATGGAAAACATATACTGTACGCTTGTATTGTCGGCCAGGCTGCCCAGCAAGGCGGAGCCGATGCCGCCCATGCCAAAAGCAAAACCAAAGAAAAGACCGGACACCGTGCCAATCTTACCCGGTATCAATTCCTGCGCATATACCAGGATGGCAGAAAATGCCGACGCCAGTATAAAACCGATACATATGCTCAGCAGGGTAACAAATAGCAGCGGCACATGCGGCAGCAGCAGCGTGAATGGCGCCGCACCCAGTATGGAAAACCATATTACGTATTTGCGTCCAAAACGGTCGCCCAGAGGGCCGCCCAGTAAAGTGCCGGCTGCTACCGCCGCCAGGAAGATAAACAGGTGCAATTGTGCACCCTGTATGGATAACTTAAATTTGTCAATCAGGAAAAAGGTATAGTAACTCGACATACTGGCCAGGTAAAAATATTTGGAAAAAATAAGTACCAGTAGGATTATGATTGCCTGGGTTATTTTTCGCGGGGGCAGGTGATTGTCTGTCGGGCTGCCGGGCTGTTTCTTAGAGCGGATCAGATGTCTATTGGCGGTATACCATTTACCAACGGTATATAAAACAACAATGGCCAGCATGGCCAGCAATGAGAACCATAGTATATATGGCTGGCCATGCGGCACTATAATGAAGGCCGCCAGCAGGGGGCCAATGGCACTGCCGGCATTACCGCCCACCTGGAAAATGGATTGTGCCAATCCGCGTTTTCCGCCCGATGCCATATAGGCTACCTTGGATGCTTCCGGGTGAAATACAGCGGAACCGGCGCCAATAAGCGCCACCGCAATCAATACAATATAATAATGGTGGGCAAGCGCCAGCACCACCAGACCGGTAAGCGAGATACCCATGCCGGTAGCCAGCGAAAATGGTTGTGGTTTTTTATCCGTGTAAAAGCCTATAAAAGGTTGCAGCAAGGAAGCTGCCAGTTGGAAGGTAAGCGTGATAATGCCTATCTCTGTAAAGTTTAGCCGGTAAGTGTCTTTTACCATAGGGTAGATGGAGGGTATCAGCGATTGAATGGTATCGTTGAGCAGGTGCGAAAAACTAATGGCCAGCAGGATGGGGTAAACGGTTGCGGCTATGGCAGGAGGGGATATGGATTTACCAACAATTGACATAGTGCGGTTAATTGACTACTGCAAAGGTAGCAAGGAGGCCGGAAAACCACAACAGCCGGTTGATGGCTCCGACTGCAGGGGTTAAACGCTTGTTTATATCTTCCAGATAGCCACGGCTGCATGTTTTCGTTAACCGGCCGTTCAAACGGCGATGGATGTTTGATACAACTAACGGGGATGCCACTGACCGAGTCAGTAGGGTAGGAGGTGATCATTTGTCATTAGTTGTGATGGTTTCCATCTCATCACATACCAGGCCCTGTACCATCCAGAACTGCATGGCTTCAAGGGTTCACCAATAAACCGATTCACTTCGTTCATTGATCTCCTGCAGCAGGCAGATATGATAGTCATAACCGTGAGCAGCGTTGAAAGAAGGGAAGGGCTGTTGTGGAAGCGGTGGCTCCATGGGGCAGTTGAGCATTACCGGTAGTAAGCACAGACAACAGGGCAAGGGTGGCTGTTATTGTCTTTTTCATGATAACTATTTCCAAAAAACGATAGGTGGATAACTATGCAAAAGCAGCCTTAAATTGATTGGTTTTTTCTATAGCAATTCTCACCGAATATCTACCCCCCCCCAATGGCCGCTGCCGTTACCGACCACCACAATAGAAACAGAAGGCCTTCACGAATTATTTGTAACCGATAAAATATATCAGGACGGCCTTTTTCTCCGCCAGTTTTGCCAGGCACCGGTAGACCATAAGGCGATGGCAATCAGCACACCCTGGAAAGGAAGTCGTATCCAACGAGCGAGGTCGGTATTCAGGCCAAAAGAATCCCGGTGTTCCGTTAACTGTGCAATATTGCCGGGAAACACCAGGATGAAAAAGAAAGCCACCATCCAGCCTACCGGAATTCTTTTTTTTACTACAAACAACAGTGCGGCACCCAGCAGGATCTCCACCATGCCCGACAAAACAACAACCAGATCCGTATTCATGGGTACCCAGGGAGGAACCTGCACCCTGAAGGCCTGCCGCGCAAAGCTGCAATGACCTATCCCGGCAACAAGCAGTGACAGGCCAAGCGCAATCCGCACCCCTTTTTGAAACAGGGTTGTTTGAACAGGATCGGTCATGGGTAGTTGTTTTTGAGATACAAAATAAGAACCTGCCGATAAACCAACTGGCGGCGAAACAACTATTAGGGCAGTCCGCCGCTAAATACTATTTACTGGTGGGATAACCTTTATTAATCCAGTCGGTTTTAATATTGTGCGGCAGATCCAGTAACCGCGGATGCTTAAATTTCATTTCGGTCAACAGGCTAAAAGCCGGCCGGATATTAGGACAATGATCAAAAGGGCAGCAACCACAATAAATCACGATTTCCCTATCCCGGTTTTCATTTGATAAAATCCGTCTTAATTTATCAAAGCTTGTCTTGTCGTGGGCCGCACCGGCATCCACCGATCCTTTTATCAGCGCACCTGGCCCCACGCAGATAATAAGCGGCGCCGACGTATCGGGATGCAGGATGATCTCCGCCAATGCAGCAGGCTGCATCAATTGGGTTGGCTGCCAGGGCTCTTGTTGGCGAAAGCTGAAAAATGCAAGCACTGGCAACAGCAGTAAAACACCTATATTTTTTTTTGTATACAACATCTTATCGTTTTTTGAGCAGTAAATTACGAAATCCTTTTTTGGCCCGTTCCCGCGGGCAAATGATCATTCCCTTAGATTTTTTAAGTCAGGATTCATGCAAAGATAATGGCTGGAATGATACCAAAGGCAGTAATGAAGAAGGTGCCAAAATGAAGGAAGAAAGCTGCGCCGCAATTTTGTGTTTTCGTATGGATCTGCAGCAGCCAAGCGGTATGCATCCTGCCGGCAGATCAGTTTTGTTAAACAGCAGATTCATCCTTCCGCGTATAAACAGTTATTGGTAAAGGCAGGCTCAGTATTGGTGATTGAG
>JBDTVE010000031.1:0-9420 GCA_040007355.1 Bacteroidota bacterium
TATAACAAATTAGGCCATATAACCCTGTAACTTTACAGATTCCTTAAGGATGATTATGTACTATACCGGGCCGGCTTTATAACTTCTTATTTTCCATTCTTCCCCGTACAATATGGTTATCATGAGCTAGGAATTTGCCGATCAGGATATCTAAGTAAAACGATAAATCTTATTATATGAATAATCTAGAACTAAACCTAATGCCGAAAAATGTTGAGCTAGAAAAATCGAAAGCGCATATCATTGTTGAAATTATTGAATACATGGCTAATTCGGTAGTGATAAAGACCATTATAAAAAAATCGACCGGGAATATTAGTGTCATGTCTTTTGACAGTGGAGAAGGGCTTACAGAGAAAACGTCCCCTTTTGACACCTTTGCGCAAATAATTGATGGGGAAGCGGAAATAGTGATAGACAAAGTATCCAATATCCTGAAGTCGGGAGAAGGCATCATCATACCGGCCCATAAATCCAATTATATAAAGCCCAACGGACGGTTTAAGATGATTCTCACGATCATAAAAAGTGGATATGAGTGATACTTCTTTTATCTACATCGTTTCCAGGTACCTGTTTACTTAATTTATTAAATGAACATATGGCCGATATTCTTTCCAATAAAAATAGTGCCCGCAATACCGGCAACACTAAAATGCTTCCTGGTATGCAGGTGGCGGAAAACACCATCAATGGGTTTTTTACCGTTGACCGCGAATGGACGGTGACTTATTGGAACAAAGCTGCTGAGAAGTTGTTGGGGGTGGAGGCGTCAGCTATTACCGGCAAAAACCTGTGGGAAGAGTTTGCCGGCATCATACCACTGGATTTCTATGCTGTCTACGATAAAGCGTTTAAGCAGGACGAACCCGCCTATTTTGAGGAATATTGGGGGGAAATGGGTGCCTGGTTTGACGTAATTACTTATTACAGCGACAATAGCCTGGCCGTGTCATTTAAAAACAGCAGCCGGTCCACCAATACGCAGCGGCAATTGAAATCACTCGGTGAACTGTACAAATTTGTCACGGAGATATCCAATGATTGCCTATGGGAATGGGACCTGTTAACCAAGGAATTTTTCTGGATAGACGGCGGGCACAAACGGGTTTTCGGATATGCCATTGAGAACGCACTTATACCCCAAAGCTTTTGGGAAAGACGTATAGACCCAGCTGATAAAGCGAGGGTTTTGTCGGTGCTGGATAATATACTGGCGGGCCATCCAGGCAGCGAATGGGATTTGGAATACAGGTTCAGGTGCTCCAGCGGCAGATATGCTTATGTACATGACCGCGGCCATATTTTCTATGCCGAAGGCCGGGCGGTTCGTATGGTTGGAGCTACCCAGGATATCACCCATAGAAAGGAGGCCGAAATGCAGTTACTGGAAGCCGAAAAAAAATTGTCGTTTATTGCAAAACAAACCATCAATGCTGTTATTATTATGGATGGTGATGAGAAAATTACCTGGGTGAATGCTGCGTTTACCCTTATTACGGAATATGAGCCCTCCGAGGTTATCGGAAAGACACCCGGCAGTTTTCTTTATGGCCAGGACACGGATCCGCTGACCATTGATTATTTGAAGAAAAAGGTTGAAGAGATGCAGCCTTTTGACTGCAATATTATCTATTACAGCAAAACAGGGAGAAAGCGCTGGATGCACGTGCAGGGCCAATGCCTGATAGATGAAAATGGCTCCTGCAGTCGCCTATTTTCTATTGAAACGGATATTACTGAAAGAAAATCGCTGGAAGACAAACTGGCGGAGGCGGGTAAAACACGGCAAACCGAAATTACCAATGCCGTACTAACCGCCCAGGAAAACGAACGCTCCGATATGGGAAAAGAGCTGCACGATAATCTTAACCAGGTGTTGGGCGCAACGAAATTGTATATTGAAATGGCAAAAACGAGTCCGGAAAACAGGGATATTTACCTTGATAGAGCGTCCGGATATATTGTAAATGTGATAGAAGAAATCAGGATGATCTCCAAAACGCTAATGCCTCCGGGTATTGGCGTGCTGGGCTTGTTTGACAGCATTCGTATTCTGCTAGACGATATGACGCTCTTGCACGGGCTGGAAATTGTATTTGATAAACACAATGTGGAGGAAGCGCACCTGGATGAAAAGTTGCGCATCAATATTTTCAGAATAATACAGGAGCAGATGAACAATATTGCTAAACATGCGGGTGCAACGGTTGCGGCCATTCATCTAAGCAGGAAAGCAGATGATTTAACCCTGATGATTGAAGACAATGGCGATGGGGCCGATACAACAATAAAAATGAACGGGTCCGGTCTCAGGAATATCATGAGCCGGGCAGAACTCTGTCGGGGTAAAGCTACCATTAAATCAAGCCCGGGGAAGGGTTTTCAATTGATTGTTATATTGCCGTTTTCCGCTGCGCCGGATGATTGTAACAATGAAAGTAATAGATAAAAATATTGTCGATTTTATCAATGCATATGACCTCGAGAGGCCGGCGCAGGCAGTATGTTTTGCCGCAACTGTCTTTGCTTTTTCAGCTAACAATCACCTGCATTTGGAAAGTGAAATACATATCATCAGTATAGAAGCTAAAGAACTGGATATGGTGTACGTGTTAAATCCGGAATTGAAATCAAAGGGGTTCCCGGATAGTTTTGAAATTGGAAAAGTGGAAGCCAGCTTTAAGCAAAAAAAGGGACTGTTAATTAGTGGGTCCGGACCCGATTGTGGCGAATATTCTATCTTGATTCAGCCCACCGGAAAAGATTGCGAAGAACCGGACATATCAGCTTATTATTCCGGTAAATCCTTATTTGAGAAACTACCGGGTTGAACTTGACACGGTCCGTGGTTTGTGTCGCTGTTTTTAACTAATCGTTGTCAGCTGCACACTTACTTTCCCTGTTTGGGATGGGTTGATGAGAGAAGGATTGTTTTCCGCTGAATAATAAGAGAAAGTTCACAATTAACATAACCATAATTAACTGCAAAACCGGCGGCTTAGCATGAGGTGGGTATTTCACACGTTTCCGGCCCGGTTGTGGAGGATACTATTTCATAATTATCAAGGCATATTGAGATTAAAACGTAGAATAATGAATGCTATTGATAAAGTTTTAACAATGGTGCAGGGAGCAGATGCAGTAGGCGAATTTTCAATAGAAATGGCGCTTTCCCGTAACTGGTCGACTAATAACAAGCGCATATCGGTAAGCGTACATGCGCACAATGTGATGCTCACGGGCACAGCAGATACTGAATATCAGAAAAAAGAAGCCGGCCGGATAGCCTTAACCGACCCGCATAGTTGGTCATTAGACAATGAGCTCCTTGTACCTGGCCATCCCGGAAAATAGAAATGTTCCAATAATCAAACCGACCGGCTACGTGAAAAGCTCAATTCAAAATAGATTTAACCGTTTGCAAAGGTTGAACAAACAATAAAATCCTTATGTCTATCATCATTCAATCACCCCATATTCTCATAACGAAAGCATTAAATGAATTTACTAAAAGGAAAACTGGAAAGCTTTTCCAGTATTATGACCGGATAGAATCGGCTGCGGTGGTATTGAAAACTGCCAATGACGATGACCGGCAAAATAAGGTTTGTGAAATAAGACTGGTGGTGCCGGGCAATGATTTATTTGCGGAAAAACACAGCCACAGTTTTGAGGAAGCCGTTAATAAAACGGTAGATGCACTCCTGGAACAATTGGAAAAAGTGAAATCGAAACTGGTAGGGTCGAATTAATGGAACAGACGCGGGTTTCATTAGCGCCTTTGCCAATAGCAGATTTTGTTTAAGCGTTTACACCGGTCCGGTATCAGGATATATTAATTTTGTAGGACCCGATTCTGGCGGATCTATGGCAGTTTAGTTGTTCCTGTCGTTGTTTTGTTCTGCAAAGGAGTCATTTCTTATTAAACCCTGGCACCCGCTACGTAGACGGATTTTTTATGCGCAGGATATGCTGGTTCATCTGTCTTTTATTGACCGTTTGCCTTCAACAACTTGAGGAGGAACAGGCAGTAGGATGACGCCTGTCATCCCCCACCAGGCCTGGTTTTACTAATTTGCAATCGCTCCATCAACAAAACATTCACGCCACATCAAATTAATTTTTATGAAGAGAATAGTACTGGCAGGGCTTGCAGCGGGCATTATTTTATTTGCAGCAAGTTATGGCGGTTTGTTTTTTGCCATTAAATGGGCGCCCTCTTTGTTTGTGGAATACAATAACCCATTATTTAATTCAAATGGAAGCAGGGATCTGTTATTTTATGCACATGCATTTATCATCAGCATGGCCCTTTCTTGGTTCTGGGACCGGTTTAAGACTTTACTTAAAGGCCCTTTTATTTTACGGGGCCTCGAATTCGGAATGATATACGGTATCATTGCGCTCCTGCCCGTGATGTGGATAACCTTCAGTTCCCTGGATATAACACTGGGCATGGTTATGAGCTGGTTTATATACGGGCTTTGCCAGGCTTGTATTGCAGGAATTGTTTTTGCCAGGCTGAACCCTTAAACCTGGTTGTACTCAGTACAAACGGGATGTTTTTCCATTTTCATGGAGCCTGTTTGTTGCAATTGCCGGTACCAGCTGAATGCTTCCTGCAGTATATGAGGGGTTTGCCCCCCTCCTTGCAACGCCCTGCTGAAGTAATCCTGTAATGCGTCTTTATAGTCTTTATGCGGGCAATTATTAATAATTACGATGGCCCGTTCCCGTGGTGCAAGTCCGCGCAAATCGGCCAGACCATTTTCTGTTACGATGATATCTACATCATGTTCAGTATGATCAACATGCGGTATCATAGGAACTATTCTTGAAATGGTATCGAGTTTTGTGGTGGATGGCGAAACAAAGATGCTCATATATGCATTCCGTGCAAAGTCTCCGCTGCCTCCAATGCCATTCATCATATGAGTGCCGCCTGTATGTGTACTGTTTACATTTCCGTAAATATCGCATTCCATGGCTGTATTAATGGCAATCACACCCAGCCTCCGTATCACCTCCGCTGCATTGGTAATGTTCTGGGAACGAAGCACGATCCGGTTCCGGTATTTTTCAATATTGTCAAATATTTTGTGATAATAGGGTGCCGATACCGTGATGGACGAGCCGGAGGCAAACAGCAACTTGCCTGCGTCAATCAGGTCAAATGTGCTGTCTTGTAAAACCTCTGAATACATGGTCAGGTTTTCAAAATCGCTGTCAAGAAAACCGTGCAATACGCCGTTGGCTATTTTACCAATACCTGCCTGCAGGGGCAACAACGATTTCGTAAGTCTGCCTTTTTTAATTTCGTGATGAAAAAAATCTGACAGGTGCGCTGCAATGGCGGTTGTATGGGGGTCAGCAGCGGCAGTATCGGCAGGACTGTCTGGTATGTCTGTGATAACGATGCCCGCAATTTTGGCGGGGTCAATGCCGATCGTAGCACCACCGATCCTGGAAGCGGCATTTGTTATTGGTATCAACTTCCGGTCTGGATAATCGCCGGTAGCGTAAATATCATGTATTCCCTTTATTTCCATTGGCACGGCAAGGTTAATTTCAATGATCAGTTGTTTTGCCTGTTGCGCAAAAGCGGCTGAATTGCCCACCGATGTAGTAGGTACAATGGCGCCATCTTCTTCTATCAGGGCGGCCTCAAGCACGGCAATATCCATGGAAGGAAATATCTTTATTTGTTCAATCGTTTCAGAAAGATGCTGATCAATAAACATCACTTCTCCATTATTGATGCTTTTGCGAAGTACCGGATCCGTCTGGAAAGGCATCCTTCGCTGCAGCACATGTGCATTGGTTAGAACGCCGTCTGTTTCATGGCCCAGCGATGCACCGGTAATAAGGGTTATTTTCAGCGGTTGCTTAACGGCCCGTTCTGCAATAGCGAGCAAGACAGCTTTACTATCGCCTGCTTTAGTGAATCCGCTGCAACCCACCACCATATTATTTTTGAAGAGCATAGCCGCTTGTTGGGCCGTCATAATTTTATCCCTGAGACCCGGGTGTTTTATCCTGTTGCTGTACATATCTTTATTTTATGGATTGATTATCTTGCAGTGAATCACAAACACCACATCCAGCTGGTTGTTGGTTCGGATCATACCACCCAGCTTACGCGGTGCAATCAAATTAAAATCGGTAAAAAGAATGCTTTGGGTTCCTTTGAGGCTGACAACTCCCATTTCATCCATGGATATGGTATAATTAACTTCCAGTTGTTTTTTTACGCCGGCCAGCTCTATGATCACCCTGCCGGCAATGTGCTCTTCCTGGAGCTTTAAAGCCGGATATCTTTGCAGCGAGACAAATTGGATAAACAGGGATGGGAAAGCTATTGATTGTAGTGTTTTGCGAAGATCCCTGGTCATTATTGTACTGGCGCAGTTGAAGCCAGCCACCGGAACAATCAGTTGGCCTGTCATTGAAACGGCAGTGCTACGATTGCTTCTAAAACAGGTCAGTGTATCATGGTTACCATAATCAGGAATGATGCAGGTGAATTTATTGATATTGGTACTGCCATTCACCGTTACCGTACATGCTTTTAAGATAAGCCATTTCGTTGGGGCCGTGGTATAGTGCGGTATCATTAGCACCAATAGTAACCCTGCAGCTATGTTCTTTTGAAATGACATACATTATAAAATAAAAGCCGGAATAGTTTGCATTCCGGCTTTGCGTTGGTACAGCATTAATGGATGGACGGATTTTAGTACATTAAAATCCAACTACGGCTTCTATTACATAGCCGTTGAATTTACCCCCGGCCCGGTAGTCGGCGGTTGGGAAGTCCTGGTACTTTTGAATGATGTATTCCGCTTTCATCAGTATGTTTTTAGTAAGAAACCACCCGGCAGCCGTGGCAAAACGGTTAATGTTTACCTTTCCGTGATAAGTGATGGCACCGGCGCCGGTACCGTTGGGGTTATTGGCAAGTTCTGCACTTACCATATTGTACCGCATGCCTATAAAAAGGTTTTCGGTTCTTCCAAAACGATATACTGCATCTACAGCATATTGATTCACTTTTCTGTCAGTTTCCTCTTTCGATGTTCTTCCAGATGCTATCTCGTACGTGCCAAATAATTCAAGTCCGTGCGCTTTAAGCAACCCATTGAACATAAAGGCGTTTACTTTTTTACTAAATCCGGGATTAAAGCGTCCGGAAAAGGCCAGCGGTGAACCCGAACCGGTAGTACTGCTGGGATTAGCTGAATTTTCTTCCATGATAAACTGGTAGTTGGAGCCTGAACGGTCGCCACCAAACAGGGTATTACCACCGCTACTTTGATTGCCATAGTAAGAAGCACTCATGCGCAGCCTTAATTTTTCTGCGAGTTGTTTATCAAATCCTGCTTTCAGGATAATAGATGGGGATTTGTGCAGATCGCCGTCGGGGTTTGCCGATTTATACAAAGAATCAATATTTCCTTTTATCATACCATTGGTTAGGCCCACCATTGCAAACCATCCGTGTTTTCTAAGATATACCTCGCCCCCAATTTCAGTAGCAAATTCATCCATGATATTTCCCTCCATAAAAGGATTGTAGAGAGTCTGGCCACCATCGCTTCTGCGGTAGTGTTCATCACCATAATCAACTTCAAAATGACCAATCTTGATAGTGGTTACTTTCATTATGTCTGCCCATACCTGCCCTTTAAAAGGCAGTTTGTCAAACTGCAGGTAGCCGCCTTTTACCCAGGTCTCATTATGGTGCCTGGTGGAAAGATAAGAGGTGATGTTTAACCGGATACCATCGGCCAACTGCACATCCATGTATATATTGGCTTGTGCCGTTTGAAACCCTGCTGTAATGACTTTTAGCTTATTGCCGGGTGTTGAAACGCCTGAACTAAAGGATCCTACCTGGTTGTTCAATGCGTCTGGGTTCTCGTGTTTTAGATTCTGAAATTGCTGTGTAAAACCCGCTCCGAACCTGACCTTAATACCGCTGAAGATGGACGCGGTATCTTTTGGATCTTCAAAAACATTGATGCCTCCCTGGTCATAAGCCCGAAGGTTGGCAATATGCGGTTGCTGGGCAACCAGTGTTGCTGATAGTAAGCAGGTAAAAAAGGCCAGTGCGGTGATTTGAGAAATTTTCTTTTGCATGTAGTTAAAGTTGGTAAGCTGAAATGAATAATATTATTTTCGGAGGATAAGGTTGAATTGAACTGTTACATCGTTTCCTGTTTTTATCGTTCCCATCATGAATGTGGGAGGCGCCATATTATATTCTTTCATGCTGATTTTTTTGCTGCCCTGAACGGAAATAGTTTTATCTGCATTTACCCGGGCAATAGCGTTGAGCCCCGCATCAAGGGTAGTTCCGGCAATCGACAATGTACCCTGGCATTTGATAGAACCATCCGGTGCAACCGTGGCTGACTTAAGGTTATAAGATATACTGGCATTCTTGTCTGTCTTCATGGTCTTATAAGCATTTTTGTCCATGCTTTTGTGTTCGCTTTTTAGCGATTCGGCGGGTACGGTGAAATTCAATGCAGTTAATCCAATTAACTGACCACTGCTGCCTAGCACTACAGTGGCATTGCTTTCGCCTTTAGATGTTTTCATATCCCAGTCGTGCAGGCTGGACGTGCCGCTTACCACAATATTAAGATCATCTTTTGAGTGGTATTTGGCCTGTGCCCGGCTGGTAAAAACCAATAAGGTGCTAAGAGCCAGCAGCAGTAGCATGGTTTTTATTTTAATGCGGAATAACATAGTGTATTATTTAGTTGGTGTAATAAGGACTTTCTGTGACCCGTATTCTGTTGACGATGCAAGGTAAATGGGTGTTGCGGGCTGTTCTATGACGATGGTCAGTAGTGGAGATGACAGTGGTTGTTAATGCGAACTTGTATGACTTTCTGCAGAATACTGTAGCGGACCTTTTTTATAGTAAACCAGTCGGCGAAAGATTTTTTTCATCCGGCAGGGCTAAGCAGGTCTCAATTGGCGATGACCCTGGAGATCAATAAATCGACGCTATAATAAATAGTATTGTATTAATTGGCTTATTGTATTTGCCAGCCTGGCAGAACATTACCGAAATTTATTTTATTGAATTAGCTGGGTGGGCCGGCAGGTTCCATTACGGCACATATGACGATGCCCTCTATCGCGGTAGAACAAATACAGCCAAACAATGGTATGAATACATTTTACCCTGTTTAACCAGCTCATGGGTGGGTTTGATACTGGTGGGCAATGAACAGTGGAAGGTTAATTGTTTTAACCAGCTGTTCTGCAGTACTGTCCTGGCTTGCAATGGCGATGCGCCGTGGACCAAACGCACCCATGACAACAATGGCGTTTCGTTTATTCATTAGATATTTATACAGTTCGTCCTTGGCAACACCGGTTATTGTGTGAAACCCGATACTG
>JBDTVE010000032.1:0-8687 GCA_040007355.1 Bacteroidota bacterium
ATAAACTGTATATAGAAAGCGCCGCCTTTTTTCCATCAAACAGCGCAGATGGACATGTTGATTTGTTTCAGGATGGCAGGCGGACCGCAGTAGCCGGCCGGTCGCTCTCCGCGGCCGTGGTGTTGCCGGTGGGTGCCGTACTCACGGCCATCTCCCTACACTATACCAATTCAACAACCAATACGGTTATCGCTCTTTTTTTACGCAAACATGCTGACCGGCATTCGCCTTCGGGAGAAATTGAAATGTCGTTTATTAATCTTCCGCCCCGTACGCTACCCCCCGATAATTATCTAACGGTAACGGATACTTCTTTTCCAGACGGCGGGGTAATCAAAGACCGGTTTCTGCATTATATAGAGATCCCCGGCACGGGCGATTTTGGCGCCGGCGGAAAGTTTACAGTAAGGGGCATGAGCCTCAGTTATACCTATTAAACCTTGCCTGGGAGGGGATATAAAAGAAGCGGATTCCTGAACAGCGCGGATTGATATTATAACACATCAATAATATTTTTCATAAGATCTTCCAGCCCGTCTCTTCTTCGGATAAGGTGGGCCTTACCCTCTTTTACCAATACCTCAGCAGGTTTAAACCGGCTGTTATAATTGGAAGCCATTTCAAAACCATAGGCGCCTGCATTTTTAAAAACCAGCAAATCACCTTCCCGCACTTCGGGCAGCAGGCGGTCTTCGGCAAAAGTATCCGTCTCACAAATATTACCCACTACCGTATACATTTTTTCAGCGCCCCCGGCATTGGATATATTGTCAATAATATGATAGGCGCCATAAAACATGGGCCTGATAAAATGATTAAGCCCGCTGTCTACCCCTGCAAATACAGCCACCGGCGATTCCTTGATAACATTCACCCGCGTAATAAAATAGCCCGCTTCGCTTACCAGAAACTTCCCGGGTTCAAACCAAACCTGCATAGGACGGTTGTATTTTTTTTCAAACCATTCCATTTCCGCCGCTACTTTTTTACCCAAAGAGACCATATCGGTTCCCGCTTCGCCGGGTTTATAGGGAACTTTAAAACCGCCGCCAAAATCAAATACTTCCAGTTCGGGAAAATGCTCCGCCAGGCCAAACAATACCTCGATTCCCTTTGCAAATATCTCCACATCTTTTATTTCGCTCCCGGTATGAATGTGCAGGGCCCGTATATGTAACCCGGTGCGTTTCACCAGGTCTAGTACCTGGCCTGACTGCTCCAGGGGTATCCCAAATTTGCTTTTTTCGTGACCGGTAGAAATTTTCAGGTTGCCACCCCCCATAATATTAGGCCGCAGGCGTATGCCTACCGGGTAGCTATGACCGAACTTTTTACCGAATTTTTCCAGGTTCGACAAACTGTCTATATTGATATACACGCCCAGTTCACGGGCGGTTTCAATTTCACCAAAATCAATATTGCTGGACGTGTATAATATATTGCCGGGTGCAAAGCCTGCCTTCAGCGCCAGCAACACTTCATTGATGGAACTGCAGTCAATATTACACCCGATGCTTTTTATATATCGCAACACGTTGATATTGGTAAGGGCTTTACAGGCGTAAAAAAACCGGGTATCCGATTCCTTAAAGGCGGCCTGCAATATATCGTATTGCTCTTTTATTCTCTCCGCGTGGTATACGTATACCGGTGTTCCAAATTCACCGGCGATCTCTTTTAATTGCGTTGCTGATAATTGTTCTGCCATAGTTTGCGAATATACAAATAGCACGCGAACCTTTGGCCCCGCGGAGCGGTGAGGGCTAATGGCGCCGTTGCAATACGGGCGCTGGTGGGTAACAATATTGGTGTGGATTGTCTTTCCGAGTAAACAATTAGTAGAACCAAAGTTCTTTGAAAATGACAGGTATGTACGAGCTTCGCTCTGATAAAAAAGTAATTTGCGGCAGCATAGCAGTTCCTCGATTTAGTGTCTTGTACCTGATCTCGAGTTTTGCTTCAAAGAAAAGTCTCATTGTCATCCCGACCCAAATTTTTGTCATCCTGACCTTAGGAAGGATTTGCTTCCGCGGCAATTCCAGAAATTCTTTTAATACACTAGCTCAAAGTCGGCCGGGCTTCGTACCCACTACGCCGCTGCGTTTTTTTTTGAGGTTGTGATTGAGCTTTAGCAGGTCTTTCACTCATTCCTATCCTCGACTATTGAATAAAGCTCACAAACCGCAGGTTCATCAACACCCCTAAAAAAATAATAAGCCGTTGATAAAAAACGAGGCGAGTTTTGCGGGTACTGGTGTCAGTAGCTCGCATATATGTTTCAGATTTATGGTTGCTCAACAAAAGGCAGATTTATACAAATAGGCTAAAAAGCTTACTGTTCAAATTGCTGAGAACCAGCTTCCAGCATAATATATCCTTGACAAACAGGGCCCGTAACGGGGTTGTTCCGATGCTGGTTCCGCTACTATTTTTCCATGTCGTCCTGATCTCCTTCGCCGTTCCCGGTCTCCTGGTCTTCGTCTTGGGGGTCTGTCTGTGTGCCGGGTTCTTCTTCCACAGCGCTCACCAGTTCACCATCGGGGGTAACGGCCAGAAATTCCGCGCTTTCTTCTACCATCAGCATTTCTATGCCCGGTTCACCTGTTATTGCTTCCTGTGCACCTTCCGTAGTCTTGTTTATATAAGTGGCTTCCACGGCCTGGTCGGCAAGCACCTCTTTTATTTTTGGTAAATCGTCAGCGGAATTGATACCAAAATAATCCATAAAAGATTTAGACGTTGTATATATCAGCGGCTTACCGGGCAGGTTCTCATTACGGCCGGTGATGATCACCAGTTCTTTTTCCAGGAGACGTTGTACGGCGTAATCGCAGTTTACACCGCGGATGGCTTCAATCTCACTTTTGGTAATGGGTTGTTTATAGGCAATAATGGCCAGGGTCTCCAGCGCTGCGGAAGAGAGCCGTTTTAAAAATTTGTCGCCGTTTAACTGGGCAATCGTTTTATGAAAATCTTTTTTTGTCAGGAATTGCCAGCCACCACCACTCTGCCTTATTTCAAACGGGTAAAACGGGCTGTTGTATTTTTCAACAATGCCTTCTATGGCAGACTCTACCTGGTCCAGCACAATTTTATCTTCCATAAAACCAAAGGCGTTATTAACGATCTCCGTAATTTCAAGTGCGGTCAGCGCCTTATCGCTGGCAAAAATAACCGCCTCTATATGTGGTATAATATTTCCTATTTCCATGCCTTACTGGTTAAAGAGCAAATCTAAACTTTACCCATTGTTACGGTAATCGGTATCCCCGCTAATTATCCACAACTTACTAAAGAAAAACCCTCCTGTGCGGAGGGTTTCCAGCAAATTTATCGGTTGATTTTTTGCGATAAATTCATTAGAGGCATTCAGAAGGCTATCCTGTTCTTCCCGCGGTTATCTATTTATTTTATCCTTGCAAAGCCGCTGCACCACTTACAATTTCTGTAAGCTCGGTGGTAATAGCTGCCTGCCGGGCACGGTTATAAGATATTTTCAGCGATTTCAATAACTCATTGGCATTTTCGCTTGCCTTATCCATGGCCGTCATACGGGCTCCGTGTTCAGAAGCATTGGCATCCAGCACAGCTTTAAACAACTGCGTATTTAATATTTTGGGCATCAGTTCCGCAATAATCTCATTTTTTGACGGCTCAAAAATAAAATCGTTCTTTTTCTTATTGTCTGCAATGCCGGTTGCCTTGGGTATCGGCAAAAATCTTTCCACCGCAAAACGCTGGGTAGCGGCATTTTTAAACTCACTATACACCAGTTCCACCACATCGAATTCCTTGTTTTCAAAAGCTTTAACGGCAGCCTGCGCGCAGGCCTGCACATTTTCAAAGCTGAGGTTCAGAAATATATCCTTAAACCGGTCATTGGCATGGTAACTGCCTTTTATAAAAGACTCATATCCTTTTTTACCGATATTCCATACATGCACATTCCCTTTTGCAAACTGGGCTGCATACTTCTCTGTAACGGTTTGCCTGGTGAGCTTAATAATATTTGAATTATAGGCGCCGGCCAGACCGCGGTCGCTGGTGATAACAATAAATAATACTTTTTCTACCGGCCGCGCTACAGACAGAGACCCATCGTCTGCGTTATCGGAATCGCTCACAATATTACTCAGCATTTCCTGCAGTTTCCTGGCATAGGGACGCATTTGTGTAATGGCGTCCTGTGCACGACGTAATTTGGCGGCACTCACCATTTTCATGGCCTTCGTGATCTGCTGCGTGCTCTGTACCGATTTAATCCTGTTACGAACCTCTTTTAATGCGCCACTCATGTATTTAACTGGTTGATAGGTTGTTTGGTTGCCTGTTTTTACCGGGAATAATAAGCTCACTTTTCAGGCCGCAAAGGTATAGGAATGGAGCTAAAATTCAAGCGGTATTTTTTGGGTTCCCTGACCCCTCAGAACCAGCGTTATAAGGTGTTGGCGGGCCTGGCAGGGGTAGCAACCACGGCCCTGCCCAGCGGTATAATAAACCCGATACTATTGGGCGCCAGTTGCATGCCATTTAACGCCTTGTATAATTTTTTACCGTGCCGGTTATGGGTAATAAACATAACAGCATCAAATAACAACAAAAAGCTGCCTTGTACCAAGATGCTTTTGCCGTATCCGCGGAATCTATCGGGGTCGCTGCGGCTGTTTGCTTTTTCCAGGAACCAGGCGCCTCCGGCCATATAGGCCAGATCAAGCCCGGCGTTAAAAATAAATGTCTTTTCTACCCTTGACTGTTCGGTTACCGAGGCCGCCAAAGATAAATCGCCGTTGGTTTTCCGCGCTCCCAGGTAACCGGGCAGTGCAATCAGCAGGTTTACCCCGCCCCAGAGCAGGTTCATCTGGTGAAAATATTTTGCTTGGCCGCCAGCAGACAGACCGATAATACCCGAACCAATATTGGCTACCGACCATGCGCTCAATACTAGGAACCCGGTTTGATTGATACGGGCCCTTTCTTTATTAAATCCGGGCAATCCATTCTGTGCGAACAGGCCGCAAGTAAAAACAAGGAAAGCAACCAATAATGCCATATATTTCATCATTACCTGAAAATACAAAAAAAGATCCAGGGGCTGTTTTTAACAACCCGTTATTCAGGTAGGAAGATGCGCCCGGGCGGCAAGAGAAACGGTTGCTAACTGACTGTAAACAAGCCTATTTTACATATTTCGGCCCTCCCTTTCTCAAAAACACCTGCTTTTGAACTACCGCCCGATTGCTTACCTTTGCTCCCCTGTCAATTTGGCTACAGCCTATATTCTGCACCATATTTGACAATAAAAAATTCTTGAATATCTTAATAACATTTTAACCAGCGATCTATGATGGGTTTTATTTTAAAACTTTTTGGGGGTAATAAGTCGGAAAAAGACGTAAAGCTGATAGAACCGATGGTAGTGGCCATCAATGAATTTTTTGCTACTTACCAATCGCTTACCAATGACCAGCTTCGCGCCAAAACGGTAGAATTCAAAGAACGCATAAAACAGCATTTAACCGAAACAGATACAGACATTGCCCGGCTGAAACAGGAAGCCGAAGCCATGCCGGTAACCGAGATGCAGCAGCGCGATCTGACCTACCAGGAAATTGATAAACTGGTTAAGGAGCGCGATAAAAAAATTGAAGAGATCCTAAAAGAAATTTTGCCCGAAGCTTTTGCGCTGGTAAAAGAGACCGCCGGTCGCTTTAAAGAAAACGAGGAACTTGTTTCTACCGCCACGGAACTAGACCGCACCCTGAGCATACAAAAAGATTATATCCGGATAGAAGGAGACAATGTCATTTATAAAAACAGTTGGACAGCAGGCGGCAGCATTGTAACCTGGAACATGGTGCATTACAATGTGCAATTGATCGGCGGCGCCGTACTACACTCCGGCAAGATTGCGGAAATGGCTACCGGTGAGGGTAAAACGCTGGTGTCTACGCTGCCGGCCTACCTCAACGCCCTGGCCGGCGAAGGTGTTCACATTGTTACCGTAAATGATTATCTGGCCCGCCGCGACAGCGAATGGAACGGAACCATATTTGAATGGCTGGGCCTTACCGTAGACTGTATTGATAAACACCAGCCCAATAGCGAAGAACGCCGCAAGGCATACTACGCAGATATTACCTATGGCACCAACAATGAATTTGGCTTTGATTATCTCCGCGACAATATGGTGCATACCCCGGATGAAATGGTGCAGCGTAAACATCATTTTGCCATGGTGGATGAGGTAGACAGCGTACTGATTGACGATGCAAGAACACCCCTGATCATTTCCGGCCCCGTTCCCAGGGGCGACGACCAGCAATATCATGTGCTGAAGCCCCGAGTATCGCAGTTGTTTGAAGCACAGCGCCAGATCACCAATAAATTTTTGATTGAAGCAAGGAAAAAATTTGCTGAAGGCAACGACGACCCCAAAGACGGAGGCCTGGCCCTCATGCGCGCCTGGCGCGGCTTACCCAAGAGCAGCGCGCTCATCAAATTCATGAGCGAGCCGGGTATCAAGGTAAAATTGCAGAAAACGGAAAACTATTACCTTGCCGACCAGCAAAAAGAAATGCCTAAGGTAGATGCCGAGCTTTTATTTAATATAGATGAAAAAAATAACCAGGTAGACCTCACAGACAAAGGCCTGGCCATGATAACAAAAAGCGGGGAAGACACTGAATTTTTCATATTGCCCGATATATCGCTAAAACTGGCCGACCTTGACAAGGACATTCAGATGGACCCGGATGAAAAGCTACATAAAAAAGAAGCCATCCTCAATGAATACGCGGTAAAGGCAGACCGCATACACACCGTACAGCAATTGCTAAAAGCCTATACACTATTTGATAAAGATGTGGAGTATGTGGTGATAGACGGGCAGGTAAAAATTGTGGATGAACAAACCGGCCGTATCATGGATGGCCGCCGCTATAGCGACGGGTTACACCAGGCCATTGAAGCAAAAGAAAATGTAAAGATTGAAGCCGCCACGCAGACTTATGCTACCATTACCCTGCAAAACTATTTCCGTATGTACCACAAACTGGCGGGTATGACGGGTACAGCAGAAACGGAGGCAGCCGAGCTATGGGATATCTATAAACTGGATGTGGTAAACGTTCCCACCAATGTACCGGCCGTGCGCATAGACAACCAGGACCTGGTATATAAAACCAAACGTGAAAAATACGGCGCGGTAATAGACGAAATTGAAAGACTGCGCAATGCGGGCCGGCCCGTGCTGGTAGGTACTACCTCGGTAGAAGTAAGTGAATTGCTCAGCAAAATGTTGAACGGTAAAAAAATTCCACACAACGTGCTGAATGCAAAACAGCATGCCCGTGAAGCACAGGTGGTAGCGGAAGCCGGCCTGGCCGGGGCTATCACCATTGCTACCAATATGGCCGGCCGTGGTACGGATATAAAACTGGGACCCGGTGTAAAAGAAGCCGGTGGCCTGGCAATTGTTGGTACGGAACGACATGAAAGCCGTCGTGTAGACCGGCAGTTGCGCGGCCGTTCGGGCAGACAGGGCGACCCGGGAACTACACAGTTCTATGTATCGCTGGAAGATGAGCTGATGCGTTTGTTTGGAAGCGAACGCATCGCCGGGCTCATGGACCGGTTTGGTTATAAAGAGGGTGAAGTGATCCAGCACAGCATGATCACCAAATCCATAGAACGGGCGCAGAAAAAAGTAGAAGAAAATAATTTCGGTATACGCAAACGACTGCTGGAATATGATGATGTAATGAACAAACAGCGCAAAGTGGTATACGAAAAACGCAACCACGCATTGTTTGGAGAAAGACTGGCGCTGGATCTGGACAATGCTTTTTATACGGTATCAGAAGGCCTGGTTAATTCTTTCCGCGAACAAGAAGACTTCGAAGGTTTTAAGCTGGCCGTGATCGTGAACTTTGGCATGGATACAACCCTTTCCAAAGACGATTTGGAAAGAGGTAATGCCGGTGATGTAACGGAAAAACTTTACCAGGAGGCGATAGTTAATTACCAGCACAAAATGGAGGAAATGGGCACCCATTCCATACCCGTATTTAAAAATATACGTGTCAGCCAGGGCAATCATATAGAAAACGTAATTGTTCCCTTTAGCGATGGACGCAAAGGCATACAGGTGCTGGCCAATATGCAAAAAACACTCGGCAGCAATGGAAAAGAACTGGTGAATTCGCTGGAGAAAACCATTACGCTTGTAATAATAGATGATGCCTGGAAAGAACACCTGCGCAGAATGGATGATCTTAAACAAAGTGTGCAAACCGCTTACCTGGAACAAAAAGATCCACTGGTGATCTATAAAGTGGAAGCGTTTGATATTTTCCGTCAAATGGACAGCGAAGTAAACAGGGATATTGTAAGCTTCCTGTCTCATTGCGCCATACCCATGGAACAAAATAACCAGGCTCCCATAAAGGAAGGCCGTGAACAAAAAACGGATATGAGCCGCCTGCACGCCAACAAAGAAGCCATTGATGCCGCGGGTAATGATTATGCTGCCAATGAAAAAGATTATTATGATCCTTCCGGCACCGCGGTAAAACAGGAACCGGTAAAAGTAGGACCCAAGATTGGCCGCAACGATCCCTGTCCCTGCGGCAGCGGTAAAAAATATAAGAACTGTCATGGAAAAGACGCCGGCAGAGACGGCGCTTAAG
>JBDTVE010000033.1:0-7991 GCA_040007355.1 Bacteroidota bacterium
ACCCGTACGGCAGTTTAGCAAACTACTGATTTCAGCCACTCATCCACCTCACCTTTAGCTGAAATACCCACGCAAACCCATTGTTTGCGGGCGGCAAAAATAACAATTAACCCATCAACTCCAAAAAGAAATCCCGGCTTTTGCCGGGATTTCCAGATAAATATTTTTTAAATGGGCTTTGTCATTACATTGCGGCCAGCTGAACCTTCTGCTGCAGCTCCATTACATTCTCCCGGAATACATTATCCGTATCCATCAAATCTTTTACCGTCTGGCAGGAATGGATAACCGTGGTATGGTCCCGGCCACCAAAATGCTCACCAATGGTTTTGAGCGAATTCTTTGTAAATGCCTTGGCCAGGTACATGGTAATCTGCCGCGCCTGCACAATTTCCCTTTTTCTGGTCTTTTGCAACAGTTTATCATAAGGAACATCAAAATAATCACATACCATTTTCTGGATGGTGTCAATGGTGATTTCTTTGGATGATGTTTTTACAAAATTCCTGAGCACTTTCTTGGCCAAGTCTAGGTCTATTTCTCTTCTGTTTAGCGAAGACTGTGCCAAAAGGGATATCAATGCACCCTCCAGTTCACGCACATTGCTATTTATATTGTAGGCCAGGTATTTGACTACTTCCCGGGGCATATCCAGCCCGTCGTTCTTCATTTTTCTTTCCAGGATCTCAATCCTGGTGTCGTAATCGGGTACCTGCAAATCGGCGCTTAAACCCCAGCGGAAACGGCTTAGCAAACGCTCCTGTACACCATCCAGATCCTTAGGCGGCTTGTCTGATGTTAACACCAGTTGTTTGCCGCTCTGGTGCAGGTGGTTGAAGATGGCAAAAAATGCATCCTGCGACCGCTCAGCCCGGTTAAAAAACTGCACATCGTCGATGATCAGCACGTCTATTAACTGGTAAAAATGGATGAAATCATTGATGGCATTATTACGACTGTGGTCAATAAACTGGTTGATGAATTTTTCCGAGCTTACATATAATACCACCTTGTTATTGTGCAGGCGTTTTACTTCGTTGCCAATGGCCTGCGCCAGGTGCGTTTTTCCCAGGCCCACACTGCCATAGATCACTAGCGGGTTAAAAGAATTGGCACCGGGTTTTTCCGCTACCGTTTTACCGGCGCGCCGCGCAACCCGGTTTGAATCGCCTTCAATAAACGCTTCAAATGTATAAGACCCGTTTAACTGCGGATCGATCTGCATTTTTTTAAGTCCCGGTATTACAAAGGGGTTCTTAACGGGCGTATTTATAATAAGCGGGAAATCCATTTCATTGTTTGAAAAACTTTTATAACCCTGGGCCGGTACATCCATGGTAAGCGGTTTGTTGTTGTGGTTGCCGCTGTCTACCATGATCCTGTATTCAAGCCGGGCATCTTTTCCCATTACCCTGCGCAAAGTCTTTGCCAATAAATTTACATAATGTTCTTCAAGGTATTCATAAAAAAACTGGCTGGGCACCTGGATGGTTAAAACAGTGTCTTTTAGCTCTACGGGTTTAATAGGCTGAAACCATGTATTGAAATGCTGCCATTCTACAATATCTTTTATTATTTCAAGACAACTACTCCAGACTTTATCGAACGTTTTTGCCATTATTGGGTTAGCAATTTACAAATGAGTTATTATTTATTTTGTCGGGATTACTTTTCACAGGACATTCAGAATCAGGACTACTGGTTCAAAAAAGTAACGCAGGGAACGAATATCAAAATTTTTTGTTGAAAAAAAAATTTTTTATTCACTTCATTTTTTAACTGCATTTGCAGAATAATGCCCAGGTTATTATTTTTACCCGCCGCTACTAGCTTTCCCTCTGAAAAACGCGTTTGCTGCTAATCCCGTAACCCTTTACCGGCACGTATTTCAGTGGATATTGAAATAAATTATTTGTGCTGATTACAGCCATGCATGTGGATAACCCGGCATCAAAAATCTGTACTTTATTTATTTTAAAAAAAACTTGTTATAATATTCTTTATTGTGCATTTAATTTCTTATTCGCTTTCAAACAATAAAGTCGGCGGGAGCAACAGACCAAATCGGGCCCTGATCTTTTTTTTTACAAGTAGTTTTTTATAAGAAGGAGTCTCCTGAAGATACAAATAATTAGTTTGCAGTTATCGAATTTTAAACCCTCGCACCAATTATTTTATACGACGGCGCAGCACCCCGCTCACCATAAGTATTGCCACCCATGTGCAGGCAATCAGCTATTTTTGCAGCCGTTTATTCCGGTAAACTACCAGGCGCCTATGCAACAGCAACTGCATTTTAAGCTGCTTCCCGCGGAAGCAGCCAGTGAGCATATTATTACCCAACACATTGCCCGCTCTGCCGGAACCACTACCAGCGTCGTAACCGGTTACCACATCATTAAAAGATCAATTGATGCCCGGAGCAGACAGACCTGGGTAAACCTTACCGTGCTGGCATTTATACAGGAGCCGCCCGCAATCCGCTATAGGCCGGTTGTTTTTAAAGACGTTTCCCGCGCCGGAAAAAAAGTAATCATCGTGGGCGCAGGCCCATGCGGTTTGTTTGCCGCCCTCAAACTGATTGAATGCGGCATACAACCCATACTATTAGAAAGAGGGAAAAACGTACGCGACCGCCGGCGCGACCTGGCCCTGCTCAATAAAGAAGGTATCCTGAACCCCGAAAGCAATTATTGTTTTGGAGAAGGTGGGGCAGGAACCTACAGCGACGGGAAATTATATACCCGCAGCCACAAAAGAGGCGATATCAACCGCATACTGCACCTGCTGTTTCAATTTGGCGCGCCTGAAAATATTTTGTACGAAGCACACCCGCATATCGGTACCAATAAACTACCCCAGATCATTACGGCCATGCGACAACAGATTGTTGCCAGCGGCGGCGTATTTCTTTTTGAACAGAAAGTGGTTGACCTGGTCGTCAAAGACAATATAATAAAAGGCGTAAAAACCGCCTCTGCCGATCTGTTTGAAGCCGCCGCTGTGATTTTGGCAACCGGTCACTCTGCCCGGGATATTTTTCATTTGCTGGCCCGCAAAAAAATATTGATTGAAACAAAGCCCTTTGCTCTCGGTGTAAGAATTGAACACCCCCAGGCGCTTATAGACAGTATACAATACCATAGTCCCAGCCGCTCAGCCTTTCTGCCGCCCGCTTCTTATGGCCTGGTACAACAGGTGGCAGACCGGGGCGTCTTTTCTTTTTGCATGTGCCCCGGCGGTATAATCGCGCCGGCAGCCACTCATGCAGCGGAACTGGTGGTAAATGGCTGGAGCCCCTCCAAACGCAATAACCCTTTTGCCAATTCGGGCATGGTGGTGGAAGTGGGAGAAAAGGATATCCAAGAATATTTTAAAAAACAGGCGTATCCAAAAGACGCGGATCAGCCCTCCGCAATGCAGGATCTGGCCGGCATGTTTTTTCAGCAGTCCGTGGAACAAAAAGCCTTTGCCGCCGGCGGTGGACGCTTTGTGGCACCAGCGCAACGGATGGATGATTTTGTAAACGGCAAAACATCGGGTTCACTACCCGCCTGCTCCTACCTGCCCGGTATCCATGCCGTTAACCTGCAGGAAGTATTGCCGGGGTTTATTTTTAAAAGCCTGCAACAGGGTTTTAAAGCATTTGGCCACAAAAAACGCGGTTACCTCACCAATGAAGCCGTGGTGGTAGCCACAGAATCAAGAACCTCTTCACCGGTGCGGGTGCCCAGGCACCCCGAACGCCTGCATCATCCTGGCATCTGTAATCTCTACCCCGCAGGCGAGGGAGCGGGGTACGCGGGAGGAATTGTAAGCGCCGCCATGGATGGCGAAAAAGTGGCCACCGCCCTCGCTGAGGCACTCCGGATGCAGGTTTCATAAAACCACTTTCCACCATTTTTCCCCCTTTCTTGTTTTATGGGGCATTTTGTCTTACATTTGCACACTTTAAAATCATGCCGTAACATGATATAGAACCTGTTAGCAACGGGTTCCCCAACACCGCCCGGTTGTAAAAAATCGGATCTTGTTTGTATCATGCGGCGCTATCTAAACTCGTTTGATACATGAAACTTTCACAGTTCCGTTTTGATCTCCCCCTTAATCTTATTGCCCAAAATCCTGCTAAAAGACGTGAAGACAGTCGGTTGATGGTGGTACACCGCCATACCGGCTTAATGGAAAACAAACACTTTCACGACATTCAGGAGTATTTCAACGACAAAGATGTTTTTGTAGTTAATAATACCAAGGTGTTTCCTGCGCGTATGTATGGCCGTAAGGAAAAAACAGGCGCCAAGATAGAAGTGTTCCTGCTCCGCGAACTGAATAAACCCAACCGTCTCTGGGATGTTATTGTGGACCCCGCCCGTAAAATACGCGTGGGCAATAAACTTTATTTTGGCGAAACAGACGAACTGGTGGCCGAAGTGATCGACAATACCACCAGCCGCGGCCGCACCATCCGTTTTTTATGGGATGGCACCGATGAAGAGTTTCGCCAGATGCTGGAAATACTGGGTGAAACACCGCTGCCCAAATACATCAAACGCAAACCCGATGAAGAAGATAAGGAACGCTTTCAGACCGTGTATGCCAAACACGAAGGCGCCGTAGCCGCACCCACCGCCGGTTTGCATTTTAGCAAAGAACTTATCAAACGCCTGGAAATAAAAGGTATCCGCTTTGCCGAAGTAACCCTGCATACCGGGCTTGGCACATTCCGGCCCATAGAAGTGGAAGACCTAAGCAAACATAAAATGGATGCTGAATACTATCACATAGAAGAAACCGCCTGCACTATTGTAAATAAAGCAAAAAAGGAAGGTCACCGTATCTGTTCCATTGGCACCACCACCATGCGTGCCATGGAAAGTTCTTTTACCGCGGAGAAACTGCTCAAACCATCGGAAGGATGGACCAACCATTTTATTCATCCGCCCTACGAATTTAATATCGCCGATGCGCTGGTGACCAATTTTCACCTACCAAAAACCAGCCTGTTGATCATGGCCTGCGCCTTTGCCGGTTACGACCTGGCGATGGAGGCCTATAAAAAAGCTATCAAAGACAAATACCGTTTTTTTAGCTATGGCGACGCCATGATTGTTATCTAAATGTAAAACAAACGAACAATCGCTAAAAAAGCAAACCATATCGCCCCGCAACGCCGGGGCGTTTTTATGTCTTACCAAAATAGTTATATATTGTACGGTAGAAAAATGGAGTATACAGGACGCCGTTTTTTGGGAGCCCGGCCACGGTGCCCTGGTCAGCATCCTTGCGTCGCACTCCTGTACGGCATCACATCATTAAACGGTTGCGTCCGGCAACGCATTTAATCTAATAATTATTCGGTATGAAAAAGATTGTATGTTTATCAGTAGTTTTATCAATCATGGCAACTGTAGTGGCACAGGATATCATTCCCTTATATGAAAAAGAAGTTCCCAATTCAAAACCACTAGCCAATCGCGAGAAGTCCGAGCTGGGCAAAGATGGGATCCAGCGCATCAGCAAAGTTTCAGCACCAACGCTGATGGTGTTTCTTCCGCCAAAAGAAAAAGCAAACGGTACCGCGGTTATCATATGTCCCGGCGGCGGGTATAGCATACTGGCCTATTCACATGAAGGTACGGATGTGGCCAAAGTACTTAATGAATGGGGCGTAACGGCCTTTGTGCTGAAATACCGTTTGCCAGACGATAGCATCATGGAACAAAAAGAAATTGGGCCTCTCCAGGATGCCCAGCGAGCCATCCAGCTGGTGCGGGAGGGCGCAAAAAAATGGGGCATCGATAAAAATAAAATCGGCATCATGGGTTTTTCTGCAGGCGGCCACCTGGCTTCCACCGCGGGCACCCATTTTAATCATGCCGTGATAAAAAATACAAAAAATACCAGCCTTCGCCCCGACTTTATGATACTGGGCTATCCCGTTATCAGCTTTACAGACAGCCTTGCCCACATAGGTTCAAGAACCAACTTGATTGGTAAAAACCCCGGCGCTGAAAAAATAAAGTACTATTCCAATGAACTGCAGATAACCAAAAAAACGCCCCCCACCTTCCTGGTGCATGCAAAAGACGATGGCACCGTAAAAGTTCAGAACAGCATTGCTTTTTATGATGCCCTGAAAAAAAATGGCGTTCCGGCTGAAATACATTTTTATGAGCACGGCGGTCATGGTTTTGGTTTGCACAATAAAACCTCACCCGATAACTGGATGGACTGGCTGAAGGCCTGGATGAAAAAAAATGGATGGGTGAAGTAAGAAAAGCTGCTACCGGCACCGGGTTGCCTGCTCCAGACTCGGTATTTCCTTCCCCGCGGTAAGCCAGTTGCCTGATGTGCCACCCGGCAATAAAGACATCAAAATAAAAAATAAAAATGCCGGTAGCAATCTACCGGCATAGTATAAGTGAATACTTTATTTACCCGCAGGCCCAGTGGGTGGGCAATTTATTATTCAATGCGGCAGTTAATCACCAAAACAGCCAGGGATTATTCCAGTCCAAAGAGACCCTTGTTCAACAATTGCAGGGTCTCGGTTTTGAATGAAGACGGTATCAGCACAGACACGTTGTGCGGACTGCCGCCGTAACTTACCATGCGAACTGGTACCGGCTTTAATGCGTCAAACAATTTGGCCAGCATGTTCTCGGTAGTAGCCAGTTCATTGCCTACAATGGAAACAATGGTCTGGCCGTGGTCAATCTCGGTATTGCCAAACGGTTCCAGTTCCTTTAGTATTTCTTTTAAATGCTGGGTGCTGTCGATGGTCAGCGATACCGCTACTTCGGATGTGGTGATCATATCAATGGGCGTACGGTATTTCTCAAAAACTTCAAAGATCTTTCTTAAAAACCCATAGGCCAGCAGCATACGGCTGCTTTTTATTTTTATGGCAATAATGCCGTCTTTGGCCGCAATGGCTTTTACCCCGCTGCCGCCCGCCTGTGAAGTAATCAGTGTGCCTTTTGCTTCGGGCTGCATGGTGTTCAGCAATTTCACTGGTATCTTGTATTGCTGCGCAGGCCATATAGATGCTGGGTGGAGTATCTTGGCGCCAAAATAAGCCAACTCTGCTGCCTCGTCAAAACTCAGTTGCTCAATTGCCATTGTCTTCTTTACCACGCGCGGGTCATTATTGTGCATGCCGTCTATATCGGTCCAGATTTCACACACACTGGCACTAATGGCTGCTGCAATCAAAGAAGCGCTGTAGTCGCTGCCACCGCGTTTTAGGTTATCCACTTCGCCCCTGGCATTACGACTGATATACCCTTGGGTGATAAATAATTTTTTTGACGCATGCTGTTTTAACAACTGCACCAATTTTATTTTGATAGTTGCAATCTGCGGTTCATCATAACTGTCGATGGTCATAAAATCCAGGGCGGGCAGCAGATGGTGGTCAATGCCTTTTTCTTCCAGGTATACCGAAAATAATTTGGTACTCAGCAGTTCGCCCTGCGCCAGTATATCTTTATTCAATGCCTCGTTAAAAGATATCTTCAGTATGATGTTTAAGAATTCAAAATGCTCGGCTATAATGGCCCGGGCTTTCTGCAGGGCTTGCTCCGTTTTTAACAGGCCCGTAATGAACTGCTGGTAATGTTCTTCCAGTTTATCGATCTGCTGTTTGGCGGCTTCTTTCTCCCCCTTGCTCAGGTTTTCGCCAATGGCCACCAGGGTATTGGTGGTTCCGCTTAAAGCGCTTAATACAACAATGGTTGGTTCATCGTCTTTTGTAACCAGTTCTGCCACCTGATGCATACGTTCAGGCTTACCTACCGAAGTGCCGCCAAACTTCATAATTTTCATTGTGCTACCCCCAATCCCCGCTTAGCGCAGGACGTTTTAAGTTAAAAATAATTCGCGCGCAAAGATATACAATCAGTTCTTAGTTGTTAGCCAGTATTGGCCGGTAAATTCCAGAAATTCTTTTAAAACGCCGGCCTCAAAGCCGGCCGGGCTTCGTGAGC
>JBDTVE010000034.1:0-25465 GCA_040007355.1 Bacteroidota bacterium
CCAGTTGCACCAGGGTCGACTCCGGGAAAAATTTTATCATGCGAAATGACTGCGGTTTATTGTTTTTTGTAACGGGTAAAGGTACGGCGATTGGCCTCTTGTTGCGCGCTACATTCCCCCGTGGATCCGACGGAGTACCGGCCCGCGGAGACAACGCATCAACAAAAATTACTTTACCTTAGTCACCAGTTTTTAACTATGTACAAATTCCTGCTTCTGATGGTTACAACTGGTTTTATTTGCATGTCGGCCGGTGCGCAAACCCGTTCGCTTAAAAAATTAAAAAAAGAGATAGTAAAGTCCTTTGGCAGTCAGACCGGTGTGTTCGCCCTGGCGTTTAAAGACATGCAGACCGGCGAGACCCTGTTTATTAATGAACATGAAATCTTTCATGCCGCCAGCACCATGAAGCTACCGGTACTCATAGAAGCCTACCGCCAGGCTGCTGAAGGACGTTTTTCCCTCTCCGATTCAGTGACCATCAAAAATGAATTCAGGAGTTTGGCCGATGGCAGCCCGTTTAGTCTTAGCCCCGAAGACGACAGCGAAACAGATCTTTACCGGCATACCGGTGAAAAAATACCGCTGACTGTTTTGCTTTACCGGATGATTACCCAAAGCAGCAACCTGGCCACCAATATTGTTATGGAGAAACTGGGTGCGGGCAGTGTTATGACTACCGTTCGCGGTATAGGTGCTTATGATACAAAAGTGCTTCGCGGGGTGGAAGACAATAAAGCCTATCAAATGGGACTGAACAATACAACCAGCGCGTTTGACCTGGCCATCCTGTGTAATAAAATTGCCGCAGGCGAAGCTGTTAATAAACAGGCTTCCGAAGAAATGATCCATACTTTACTGGCCCAGGAATTCAACGATATTATACCGGCCAGGCTACCGGCTGGCACAAAGGTGGCGCATAAAACCGGCTTTATAACCGGTATTCACCACGATGCAGGCATCGTTTTTTTGCCCGACGGAAGAAATTACGTGCTGGTGCTGCTCTCAAAAAACCTGGCCGATGATAAAGGGGGGGTTGGGCTGATGGCGGATGTTTCGGGCATAATCTATAAATATCTGTCTCGGCAGTGAGCACGCGGATTTACACGACGTTATGGTGACCATGCAGGCCGGCCTCTATTACCAATAACTTCTTTCTTCCTCCCGAACCATCTTTTTAAATCTCACATATGTATTTTGTGTATTATCCGCGGGATGTTAGCATTATCTTAAAACCCGTTCAGGGTGGCAGAATAGGCAGAAACGGCTGTGCGGGTGATGATAAAATGAACGAAATTTGAAATAATGTTTATAACAAAAAAATATTGTATGAAGTTCCTGCTGGCACTCACCCATTCACTGCTGGGTCTGGTGACGCTCGCCGCCTGTAACAATAACCTGAACCCTAACAAGACCATGATCGGTTTAACCAATGCGGGATTACCCGCCGCTGAAACGGAAGACAAATTAAAAACTGATACGGCTACTTTTGGAACTGGTTGTTTCTGGTGCAGCGAAGCCATTTTTCGGGAGCTGGAGGGCGTATTGAAGGTTACCAGCGGATATAGCGGTGGGCATGTGGCCAATCCAACCTACGAACAGGTTTGTGAAAAAAATACCGGTCATGCAGAAACCGTGCAGATTATATACGACCCCTCAAAAATCAGTTTTGATGAACTGCTGGAAGTATTCTGGCAAACACATGACCCCACTACTCTTAACAAACAGGGCAATGATATAGGCCCGCAATACCGCAGTGTTATTTTTTATCATGGCGAAGTTCAGCACCGCAAAGCTGAAAAATACCGGGCCGAACTGAATAAAAGCGGCGCGTTTGACAAACCCATTGTGACTGCCATTGAACCGTTTATGAATTTTTATTCAGCCGAAAAATACCACCAGGATTATTACAACAATAATGGATCGGCTCCATATTGTTACTATGTTATTCGTCCCAAGCTGGAAAAATTTGAAAAGGTCTTCAAGAAAAAACTTCGACATAAGTAATTACCTGTACAGGGCGGCCATTGACCGGGCCGTTTTTGTTTTACCTCCCCGGCGATTGTTTGCAGCATGACTTAATCCACACTTGGCTACGCTTTTATCGTCATATTGCCAAACCTTTAAAAGCGGCAACATCCTTGCATTTGTTTTCAAAATTCCGTTATTTTCGTGTTTTATTATGAAAAGAATCGAATTGGAAATAGTGGCGTTATCGCATAGCATTACCCAGACACATTCTTACGCTGTAGTATTGGGAGAAATAAACGGCCTCCGGCGGCTGCCCATTGTTATTGGGGGCTTTGAAGCACAGGCTATTGCAGTAGCGTTGGAAAAAATGCAACCCAGCCGGCCACTCACCCACGACCTGATGAAGAATTTTATGCATGCCTTTAGTGTTGATCTTACAGAAATCATTATCAGCGATTTACAGGAAGGCATTTTTTACAGCAAACTGGTTTGTGTAAGCGAGAATGACACGGTGGAAATTGACTCGCGTACCTCAGACGCCCTTGCGCTGGCCGTTCGTTTTGGCTGTCCTATTTATACCTATGAGCACATACTGGAAAGCGCCGGGATTTTAATGGAAGATACCGGGAAAAAGAAAAAAGGCGATGGCCCTTCAAAACCGGTAACCGAACATACCGGCCAGGAAGACCTTAAGAGTCTAAGCCTGGAAGATTTACATAGTTTGCTGAATGAAGTGCTGGAACACGAGGATTACCTGCGGGCCATCGTAATCAGGGATGAAATCAATGCCAGGAAGGGATAGCGTTAGGTTTCCCCCTCGCGATAAAAGCTTTTCTGTGGATCGATACCCTGGTACTGCTGACCAGCCAGCCCCGTAGTAACAGGCTTTTGCCGGGGAAATACCGGTACCATTGCACACGATTGTTTTTTACCGACCTGATATTTAATCTTTCTACCATCGGCTTCAGAACCATTCAACCAATCAATTAATTGTGATTGCATTCCCCAATTGTAAAATAAACCTGGGTCTCCGGGTACTGCAAAAACGCAGCGATGGGTTTCACAATATTGAAACAATATTTTATCCTGTTCCGCTAAAAGACACACTGGAAATTGTTTCTGTGCATACCACAACGCAGACACCGGGTTTTTATAGCTACGGGCTTCCCATACCGGGTGAACCATCTGCGAACCTTTGTATAAAAGCCTGGCAGCTTTTAAAAACAGATTTCCCCGGATTGCCGCCGGTTGACATTCATTTGTTAAAGAACATACCCA
The DNA here is from genome assembly GCA_040007355.1 of Bacteroidota bacterium. Classification (GTDB taxonomy): domain Bacteria; phylum Bacteroidota; class Bacteroidia; order Chitinophagales; family Chitinophagaceae; genus JACMLD01. Next base: position 3,250 of record JBDTVE010000034.1, read on the forward strand.
TAGGCGCGGGCCTGGGTGGTGGTTCCGCAGACGCTGCGTGTATGCTTCGGTTGTTAAACACAAAATTTAACCTGGGTATCTCCGCGGGGCAACTGCAGACCTATGCATTGCAATTGGGTAGCGACTGTCCTTTTTTCCTGGTCAACATTCCCAGCTATGCCACCGGCCGGGGCGAACAATTGGAGCCCATCCTGGTTGATCTTTCGTCCTGGCAACTGGCGCTGGCGCATCCCGGTATACATATTCCCACCGCATGGGCCTTTTGTGCGCTGGATATAAATAACGGGGCGGCATCAGGGCCCGCACTGTCCGCGCTGGTTGCAACGCCAATAAAAGACTGGAAACAGCACTTGTTAAATGATTTTGAAAAACCGGTATTTGAAAAATATCCGGAAATAAAATCAGTTAAGGAAGATCTCTACCAGCTGGGCGCCGTATATGCGTCTATGACCGGCAGCGGCAGCACGGTTTTTGGCCTTTTTGAGCCTGAAAAAAACCTGGCGCCGATCCTGCCTGCTCATTACAGGCTTGTCAGGTTGTAGACATTTTTTATTAAATTTGGCTATAAAATAAACCTTTTACTAAAGCAGTACCGTATGGGCATCCCGGGCATTGTAAGTCTTATTATAATAGCAGCTACCTGCTTCATTTCTTACAAAGGTTTTAAAAGCAGTAATTTTTATGCGCGGCTTGAATTTGAGGTAGAAAAAGTACTATTGTACCGCGATTACAAAAGACTGGTTACTTCTGGTTTTATACATGTTAACTGGCAACACCTCCTGTTCAACATGATTTCTTTGTTCTTCTTCAGTTTCGGGCTGGAAGAGTCTTTGGGCCCGATAAGATTTTTGATACTTTATTTTGCCAGCGAAGCGGGCGGCAACCTGCTGGCCTTACTAATTCACCGGAAAAACCCGGGATATAGTGCGGTTGGTTCTTCCGGGGCCATCAATGGCCTTATTTATGCTTCCATCGCCCTGTTCCCCGGCTTACAAATCTTTTTTATGCCGGGTTGGCTTTTCGGACTGATATTTATTTTGTTTTCCATTTACGGGGTTCGTTCAAGAAAAGACAATATTGGGCATGAGGCACACATGGGTGGTGCGTTAGCGGGTATGATCATCGCCATCCTCTTTCATCCATCGGCTTTAACAGAAAATACTATTCCTGTTGTCCTGATGTTTTTGCCCACCATTGCTTTTATGATGATCATTATTACAAGGCCGCAATTATTGTTTGTAGACAATTACTGGTTCACACATAAGTACAATTATACCGTGGATGACCGGTACAATGACCGCAAGCGAAACAGTGAACAGGAAGTAGATCGCATATTGGATAAAATAAACCAGCAGGGCATCAACAGTCTTTCGAAAAAAGAAAGGGAATCGCTGGAAGAATATTCACGTAAATAAATATTCACTGAGCGGCCCTGTTTTAGTTGATGCTTTTGTCACGGAGTTCACGGCGCTATCCCCGCACCATTACCTAAAAAAACAACACATTCCCACGGCCGTTTTTTATTCCGCTCCAATCTCCTGTAATAACCCTTCTGTATCCAGCGCTGCCGTCATCATTTGCAGGTTGCCTGCCGCATCTACCGGCCATTTTTCTGTTGGCCTGTCCCAATACAGTTCCACGCCATTTCTATCGGGGTCATCCATATACAACGCTTCGGAAACGCCATGGTCTGAAGCGCCTGTTAGCGGATAATTTGCCTCCAGCAGTCTTTTGAAAATTACCGCCAGGTCCCTGCGCGTGGCATACAATATTGCGGTATGAAATAAACCGGTGGCGCTGGCGGGCGCCGGCGGCCCGTTCTTGCTGTACCAGGTGTTTAACCCAATATGATGATGATAACCACCCGCGGAAATAAAGACCGCATTGCTGCCATAACGCTGCGTTTCGCGGAATCCCAGCAAATCACGATAGAATTTTAATGAACGTTCAAGGTCGGCTACCTTTAAATGCACATGACCAATGCGGGTCTGCGGCGGAACGATATAGTCCATGCGTTTGATTGATTGATTTTCTAAAATACGATGAACAGTCCACTGCCCGGGTTAAAATTCCACGAAACAGGTATTTCCAAGAACGCCATCCCAGCTACCTTTAATCATGATACGACAACCGTTTCCGCCTGCCTATATAAAAACTATCCTTACGCAATTCAAAGTTCAGCTTTTTGAGGTCACCAATCAAACCTGATATACGCGCCCAGTACTACCAATAACGTTTATGCCAAAGGCTGAGCAGTAAATACCGCTCCCAATTACTGGCACAACGGCTTATTGCCGGGCGAACCGACATTGAGGGTGCGTACCGATGATGGCTATTGCTGGGCGGTGCTGGTGAATACGCGCACGGTCAATATCTAGGGGAGTATGGATACCCTGATGTGGACGGTAAAAAACGCCATTGGCTATTGGCCGGGATGGGATTTGTTTGAACGCGGCATCGTTTCTCCGATGGCCTCATTGCAACGTCCGTCGGAATTGTATTTGGTTTAACAGGTTTGCCAGGGTAGCTATTTCATAAGGCGGAACGACCGGTAAAGCGCATCCGCGTTTTGCCCGTTCCGCCAATTTTATTATCTTGCGGCAAATTACTGCTATCAACTCAAAAGCATACATACCTGGTTTTCTCCTGCTTAACCTTGATTTTCTCAATCACTGAGGGTTGGCCCGCCCGAGTCTGTACAGACGCCGGCAGGAAATTTATTGTTGATACTTATTATTCATTTTAACTATACCGGCATGAACGCAACCCTGTCACCCAGTGCAGCCACCAGGCATTACCTGGAACTGGAAGAAAAATATAGCGCCCATAATTATCATCCCCTGCCCGTGGTACTTAACCGCGGTGAAGGCGTGTATGTATGGGACGTAGACGGCAAAAAATATTATGATTTTTTAAGTGGTTATTCTGCCGTTAACCAGGGTCATTGTCACCCCCGTATCGTAGCGGCTTTTACCGAACAGGCAAAACAACTAACGTTAACGTCCAGGGCTTTTCACAGCGATGCGCTGGGTGAGTATGCGCAATATATTACGGCTTATTTTGGGTACGATAAGGTACTGCCCATGAATACCGGCGTGGAAGCCGTGGAAACAGCCATTAAACTGGCCCGCCGCTGGGGCTACGCAGTAAAAGGCATCCCGGAAAACAAAGCCAGGATCATTGTATGCGCTGATAATTTTCATGGACGTACCAGCACGGTCATCTCTTTTAGTACCGACCCCTCTTCTCATGCGGGGTTTGGGCCTTATATGCCGGGTTTTGAAGTAATTCCCTACAATGATCTGAATGCACTGGCCACGGCCCTGCAAGACAAGAACGTGGCGGGTTTCCTGGTAGAACCCATTCAGGGGGAAGCCGGTGTGGTAGTGCCCGCAGAAGGATATCTTGCCAAGGCCAAACAGTATTGTGAAGATGCCAATACCCTGTTTATCGCTGATGAAATTCAAACAGGCCTTTGCAGAACCGGTAAAATGCTGGCCTGCGATCATGAAAATACAAGACCCGATATACTGATTTTAGGCAAAGCCCTGAGTGGCGGTGTATTGCCGGTGAGTGCCGTACTGGCAGATGATGCCATTATGCTGACCATCAAACCTGGTGAACATGGATCCACCTATGGCGGTAGCCCGGTTGCCTGCAGAACCGCCATTGTAGCGCTGCAGGTTTTAAAAGACGGGCAGATGGCGGAAAATGCAGCGGCCATGGGCATTTTGTTACGGAAAGGGCTGGCGTCCATTCAATCGCCTTTTATAAAAATTATCCGCGGTAAAGGCCTGCTCAACGCCATCGTTATTGAACACAGCAATAAAGAAGCGGCCTGGGATCTGTGTCTTGCCCTTAAAGAAAACGGATTGCTGGCCAAACCTACCCACGGCGATAAGATACGCTTTGCCCCGCCACTGGTTATTAACAAAGACCAGGTAACCGAATGCGTTCAGATAGTTGAAAAAAGCCTGGCGATTTTAAACGCATAAACGGGAATACCGCAAGCTGCTGCAGCAGTAGAAATTGTAAACGCTCCTGCCATTTTATTAACAAACAGGGCCTGCTACCCGGATCCATTGGGGTTGCAGGCCTTGTTTGTCACACTAAATTCCCGCTCCAACCGTTTTTACAGGAGATGCGTACTGCTGGGGGTGCTGTGTTCTGCAATCCGGCGAGAACGGTGCAGGAAACGATTTCAAACAGGCATTTTTGATGCAGTAATCGGTCTGGTAGAAAAAAACCGAAGTATAGAATGGTTATCGGCCAAAACTGACCGGGCTTTCTAATGTTCAGGGCTCTATGATCACTCGTCCAATATCGCGGTATACCGTCCATGTCTATGATGCACCGGCTACAACTATTGCTAACAGCTTGTCTTTTTTGCGTATGCTCCCTGGCGCAAAATACACCCGCCACTTCCTGTGGGCAACAGGCCGTGATGCAACATTTTTACGCCACTCATCCCGAATACAGAGCTATTGGCAACCAGGCAGAGAAACTGCTGGCCGCACACAACCGGGCCATCCAGTCCGGTTCAGTAAAAAATACCCGTACTTCCGGCACCGTAACATTACCGGTAGTAGTACATATTATCCATAACAATGGCTCGGAGAACATCACGGATGCACAGGTATTCCAGGGCATACAGCATTTAAATGAAGCCTTTGCCAACAGCGGTTATTATGACCCCGCAGACGGCGTAACCACTCAGATACAATTTTGCATGGCTCAGCGTGATCCCACCAATATTGCCACCAATGGCATTACCCGGGACCAGTCGCCTTACACGGTAATGGGTGGCACCAATTATTATTCAGATGATCAAAATGTAAAAAACATCAACCGCTGGAACCCGCTTTGTTATATCAATATATGGCTGGTAAAAAGCATTCCTACCAGTGTGGTGGGATATGCATACCTGCCACCCGCCCATGGCAGTAATGTAGATGGCATTATAATAGAATCCGCTTATTTTGGCAGCAGTTATTCAAACGATGTGGTGGCGGTACATGAAATGGGGCATTATCTGGGTCTTTACCACAGCTTTGAGGGCGGCTGCACCAATACAGACTGCTCAACGGATGGCGATAAAGTTTGTGATACGCCGCCCGACCAGTCTACCGCGGGTATTTCCTGTACCAGTTCTGCAAACAGTTGTAGCACCGACATCCTGAGTGGATTTGCCACCGACCAAAACGATCTCACCCAGGATTACATGGATTACGGCAATTTTAATTGTATGAAGGTGTTTACACAAGGCCAGGCAGACCGGATGAACTGGTTTATACAAAACCTGCGGAAAAGCCTGCTGGATTGCAAATCCTGCATGAACCCCTGTCCAACACCGGTAACGGCAGCCTTTAATTCCCCCGCACCGCCTTTTATTGCCGGTAACAACTATAACTTCACCAATACTTCGGTTAATGCTGCTAGTTATGAATGGTATGTAAACGGAATACTGCAGGGTACTTCTGCCAACCTGTCCTATACTTTTCCTGCCACGGGCACGGCTACCCTGAAACTGGTAGCGCATTCCGGCAATACACTGTGCGATGATGCCACGACCGCCACTACGCTGGCGGTAGTATGCGGCGTTACAGCTGGTTTCAGCAAATCCGCAGGCACCGCGGCAGCGGGCACCAATATCAATTTTACCAATACTTCCACCGGCGCTGGCACGTATGCCTGGTATGTAAATGGCGTGTTGCAAAGCACGGCGGTCAATTTTGCCTATACGACGACCACGGCCGGGGATTATATCATAGAACTGGCTGCGCTCAACAGCAGCGCAGGCTGCAGCCAGCAATATACAGACACCGTTCACTATACCTGCTCCGTGGTAACGGATTTTACACCCACCACCACCACCATCCTTATCAATACCCCGCTGAATTTTACCAGCACGGGTACCGGTAGCAGCTCCTGGCAATGGTTCATTAACGGAACACCCGCAGCCAATACGCCGACCCTCAGCTATACCTTTACGGCTTCGGGCGCTTATTCCATACAGTTAGTAAGCGGTAATGGCAGTTGTAATGCATCCAAGACAGGACTGGTATATGTAAATGATAAGTGCGGCAATGCACAATACCTGTTCCGGAAAAATTATGGCATTGGCCAGAATAGTAATGTTACGGATATACGACCTGCATCGGACGGGGGCATGGTGCTGGCGGAAAGAGTGATCACTACCGGCAATACCGGTTTTGATGCCGCCCTTTTGAAATTAGACGCCGCCGGCAACCCGCAGTGGATGAACAGCTATACCAACAACAACAATTCCATCTTCAAACGGGTAAGGCAAACAACCGATGGTGGATATATTGCCATTGGGTGGCTGGCGGCTGCGGGTAGCGCCAGTGCTTCCCACACGCTTATTGTAAAGACAGACGCCCTGGGCGCCATTAGCTGGAGCAGGGAATTGGCCATACAACAGGCAACCGGTAACAGCGGCGCAGACATCATTGTTTCTGCCGATGGAAATTACTATTTTACGGGGGCAGTGCAACTGGGCAACCTCACAGATGCATCGGATGTGCTGGCCGGCAAGTTAAACAATGCGGGTAACCTGCAATGGCTGAACCGGTATGATGCCCGGTATTCAGAATCGGGCAACGGACTCACCGAAGACAAGACCCGGCTGGCCATTTGCGGCAATATAAACAAGCAGGGTTCCGGCAGTGGTTTCCTGCTGGCCATCAATAAAAACAATGGTAGCCTGGTATGGGCAAACAGTTATCTTTCTACCGAAGAGAATTTTACCAGCGTCATGACGGTGGCAGGTGGCTATTACATCAATGCGGAGCGCGCCCTGGCACCTGGCGGTCTTATCACGGACCAGGTGTACCTGGAAACAGATTTTAATGGCAAACTGGTTTTTTCCTCCTATACCCGCCCTTTTGGAACTGCTAAATCAATTGGGTGGTCTTCCAGCGAAGCAAAAAGCAATGGAAATATCGTAGGTCTCAGTTCGGGTGTATTCGGTGGCACCTATTATGATTTCCTGTTAACCGAAATTAACCCGCTTACCGGTGTTCAATGGGTAAAAAAATACAATAAGCCCAATGCCTGGATGGCATCTATTGTAACAGCACCCGGTAACCAATTACTGGCCGCAGGACTTTCCCTGGAGCCTGTTGCGCCCACTATACAGACACTGGTGATGAAGCTGGATAGCAGCGGCAGCAGCGGCACCTGCCCGTCCGAAAACACAACGCTGGAATTATTGACGGCATTGTACAACACAAGCGCGGTAGATTTCAACATAAAACAAGCGTCCGCACAGTTAATAACCGGGCATACCGCCACACCGGTTGATGTCATTGCGGGCACCATCTGCCAGTATCTTACCTGTGATTCGGTAACACCACCCATAGATACCTGCGCAACCTGTTCAGCCCTGCATATCACCGGTCGGGATACCGTATGCCACCTGTCAGACAACTTATCTCTGACCGTTAGCCGGAACCCCCTCTGCCCCATCCCGGTGCAATGGGTAATTGATACAGCTTTTGCAGATAGTACGATGACGGACAGCATTACGATCAAGCTTAATTTTAAAAAAACAGGTACCGTAAAACTATATGCGCTATACAGCTATCCTTGTGGTATAGTAAAAGACAGCTTGCTTATACATGTATTCAATGAGCCCGGTTCTGTACAGCTGGGACCCGATATCCAATTGTGCAGCTTCAGCACTTTACCCCTGCATGCGGGCGCAGGCTTTGCCGCTTACTTGTGGAACGATGGCTCCGTTGATTCCCTGTTAACCGCCTATAATCCCGGACAGTATTCTGTGACTGCTACTGATTATTGCGGTAACCAGTACAGCGATACCATTACCATCACGCAGGGCCCGGTAATACCATTTGACCTGGGCGCCAACCTGCAGAAATGCAACACTGATACGCTGATCCTTACTGCGCCCGGCAATTTTTTAACTTATACCTGGAGTCCGAATTATGCTATTGATACCCTGGCGGGCAACAGCGTACAGCTATGGCCGGGCGTGGATACCACGTACACGGTTGTAGCGCAGGTGGCAACGGGTTGCACCGTAATAGACACCGTTCGCGTGTCTGTAAAACGTTCACCACCGGTGTTTCTTGGCAATGATACCAGCTTTTGTGCCGGTAGCACCCTTGTATTGCACGCGCCTCCTGGCTTTAATGGTTACCAGTGGCAGGATGGCTCTTCGGGGAATACCGCAACCGCGGCACAGACCGGTCTGTACTGGCTGCGGGCGACGACTGCCAATGGTTGTGTATCAGCAGACTCCGTTACCATCAAAAACGTATACCCATTGCCGGTACAGTTCCTGGACGCCGAGGAGGAGACCTGCGAGGGCCAAAACCTTGAACTGAAAGCACACGGCAACTGGACAACCTACCAGTGGTTTAACAATAGCTGGGGGTCGTCTGTCACCATCAGTATGCCGGGTCTTTACTGGTTGCAGGTAACCAGCGCGGATGGTTGTGTTGCACGCGACACCATTGTGGTAAGCAGCAGCCAACATTGTACAACCGGCATCTGGTTCCCCAATGTTTTTACACCCGACCACAATGGGTACAATGATCTATACAGACCCATCGTGAAGGGCATGCCCGAAAATTTTCGTCTTTTCATCTATAACCGTTTCGGCGAAAAAGTATTTGAAGCCACCGATTGCAAAAAAGGATGGAACGGGCTTTATAAAAACAATCTCCAGCCTCCTGGCACCTTTGTCTGGTATTGTGTCTACCAATTCCGGGGAAACCCCGTAAAAATGCAAAAAGGAACCCTGATACTGGTGCGCTAAAGGTGGTGTATGGTCATTTGTAAACAGTTGCGTCCGATGCGTATGAAACAGGTTTGCTTATCTTGCAGCATACAGAGCGCCCATATGCGCATTGTAAAAAACGACTACTAATTGTGGATACACACCAGCATACAGAAAATCATCTTCAAAGCCCGGCCCTGCTTACGGATATTGTGATTGGCATGAGCGACGGGCTGACTGTTCCCTTTGCACTGGCCGCCGGGCTGAGCGGTGCCGTTAGCACCACCAACCTGATTATTATTGCCGGCATTGCAGAAATTGCAGCAGGGTCTATTGCCATGGGCCTGGGTGGTTACCTGGCGGGAAAAACTGAAATAGATCACTACAACAGCGAGCTGAAAAGAGAATATGAAGAAGTGGAAACCGTACCACACAGAGAAAAAGAAGAAGTAAAGACGTTTTTTCAAAACCTCGGTCTGAGTGAAGAGGTGCAGCAACAGGCTGTGGAAGAAATGACCAAAGACAAGGAGAAATGGGTAAGCTTTATGATGAAATATGAGCTGGGCCTTGATAAACCCGATGCGCAGCGCGCCCGTAAAAGCGCTTTTAATATTGGTGTATCCTATATCGTTGGCGGCATCATACCGCTTAGCCCTTATTTTTTTGTAAACGATGGCCTTAGCGGTTTAAAAATATCCGCGGTGATTACACTTTGCTGCCTTTTTATTTTTGGATTTTTTAAAAGTAAAATGACCGGCATAAACCCCTGGCTGGGCGCCGTTCGCGTAACCTTTATTGGCGCGGCAGCGGCCGCCTGTGCATTTGGTATAGCAAAACTGATCCAGGGCTGAAACCGGAAGCGCTATCGCAGTGTTGCCCCATATTAATTGTTGGGGGAAATGTAGAAGTAAGAGCGTTGGTTCCCATGGAATTTAAAGCACCCTAGGAATTGATAAAGCAGGTTATGGCATGACTTATTACCTGAACATGCGACAGCCTCTTTTTGGTAAGTGATCAGCATTACCTGCCTGCCATCTCCCCAAAATAGAAAGGGGGCAAGCCGGTAAACCCGCAATGCTCTATAACAAAAACGGACCCTGCCAGTGGCTGACGATGAATTTCTTCCGGCGTAAGACCCTCGGCTGCCGTGGTAACAAACAGGTCTTGCAGGTCTTTGCCGCCAAAGGCACAGGAAGAGACCTGTGAAACGGGGAAACCTATTTCAAGTAGTTTTTTACCGGTATGCGGGTTCCACCGCGCCAGCTTCCATCCGCCCCAGAAAGCAATCCAGAGCATCCCCTCATTATCAATCGTCATGCCATCCGGAAAGCCTTCTTCCACCGGCACATGAATGACCACCCGCCTGTTGGATAACCTGCCTCCTGCCATCTCGTAATCATATGCAGCAACTGTCTGCGTTGGCGTATCGATATAATAAAATATTCGGTTATCGGAACTCCAGGCAATGCCATTAGAAATACTAACGCCTTCAATTTTTTTTATAACGGAGAGGTCTGGTTGCAGGCAGTACAGGCTACCCGCCCCGGGTGCTTCATCCTGGGCCATGGTACCTGCCCAAAACCCGCCGTCGGGTCCGCACTTACCATCATTGAACCGGTTGCCGGGAAGTGCCTGTTCTGGGTCCTGTAGCATATTTACCTGGTGACTGGAGCGGTCAATAAAACCAAAACCATTTTGCAGGGCGGCAATAAAATGCCCGTTGGTGCATAAACCAATGGCGCCCACCATCTGGTTCACGGCAATAACCGTATGGCTATTACTGGCAGGTGTGTATTGGTGTACCGTTCCCTTTACGATGTCAACCCAGCAAATAAGTTGCTGCGCCATATCCCAGAGCGGCCCTTCCCCCAGTACGCAAGAGGGTACCGGTAAAGGCCTTGGCTGTAGTGCGGAATTGGAATTCATCATACTTGTTTAATTAGAAGCGGGCGGCGGCACTAAAAAGGAGAAGGACTCACGCATGTCCAACCGCCGTCTACAACGATACTTTGCCCGGTAATATGTTTCGCCTTATCAGAGACCATGAATAATGCGGTAGCCGCAATGTCGGAAGTGGTTGCGGGTCTGCCCATGGGCGTAAGCCCCGACCATACCTGCTGGTAGTTTTTGTCTTCCATTGTTCTTTCGGTTAGCGTGGCGCCGGGTGCGATGGCGTTTACATTTATTTTATACTGCGACAATTCTATCACCAGGTTTTTGGCCAGCATTTCAAGCGCGGCCTTGGTCATGCCATAGGCCGCCAGATTTTTATGTGCCTGGTGCCCGGTAACAGACGACATAAACAACAAGGCCCCGCCGGCAGCTTGTTGTTTCATTTGCCTGGCTGCGGCTTGTGCCAGAAAAAAACTTCCACCCAGGTTTACTTGCATTACTTTATAAAAAGCCTCGGGAGTATAGGAAAAAAAATCACCGAATAAGGTAATGCCTGCATTGGCGATTACAATATCCAGCGAGCCGGATGCCGCAACGGCGGTATCCACCATTTGCTGTATACAATCAGTCGTTCCCGAATCGCCCGCAACGGCCACGCAGCGATTGGTAGTACCGGCCAGTTGCGCTGCGGCCCCGGTGGCCAGTACCTGATCAACATCGTTTAGTATTACATGGGCACCCTCGCTCACCAATTGACGACAAATTTCAAAACCGATTCCCTGCCCGGCGCCAGTTACAATAGCTGTTTTGTTTTCAAAAGACATCTTGCCATTTTTTGATTCATGAATACAGGAATGGCCTGCTGCTTGCGCTGCCCTGTTTTAATTATTGCGCCTTACCTGAATATTCCTGCCGGCCCGCATTATTCCAAAAGTAAAACCTTGTACCCCGCGGATAATCATTCAAAAAATAAAATTATCCACTATTTTAGTGCGAGTCCTTTGTTACCTCGCTACCGGAACCACCGCGCAGGAAATCAAGGTCGGCGCCCAGGTGGGCCTGTTCAACATGTTTTTGATACAAATGCACATAGCCACGCTCCTGGAACTGTATCGTTTGTTTCTTTTTTTGTTTCCGGGCGATTATTTCTTCGTCGGATAGGTCAACCTGCAAAAGCCGTTTGCCTACATCCAGTGTAATCATATCGCCGTTTTCAATGATATTAAGTGTTCCCCCGGCTGCCGCCTCGGGTGATACATGCAGTACTACAGTGCCGAATGCGGTACCGCTCATTCTGCCATCGGAAATGCGCACCATATCGGTTATACCTTTGTTTAACAATTTAGGGGGTAACGACATATTGCCTACCTCCGGCATTCCCGGGTATCCTTTTGGCCCTACATTTTTTAGTACCAGTACGCTGTTCTCATCAACTTCCAGATTCGGGTCGTCTATCTTATGCTTATAATCGTCAATATCCTCAAACACCACGGCTTTGCCGGTATGCCGCATCAGGTGCGCGCTAGCCGCCGACGGCTTTATAACGGCCCCGTCTACACTAAGATTTCCTTTTAACACAACGATACCGGACAGCGGATTAAACGGTTTGTCTATCGGCGCAATCACCTGTTCGTTATAATTGGGCTGGTTAAGACAATTCTGTTCAACCGTTTTCCCGTTGGCTGTTATACAATTCCGGTGGAGGAAGGGCAGCAAATGGTTCATCACGGCGGTTAAGCCACCTGCGTAATACAGGTCTTCCATAAAATATTCCCCGGAGGGTTGCAGGTTGGCGATTAATGGTATCCCGGTGGAGTATTTATCAAAATCCTGCAAATCAAGTTCAACCCCGATGCGCCCCGCAATGGCCAGCAAATGAACAACGAAATTTGTAGAACCCCCAATGGCGGCGTTTACTATAATCGCATTTTCAAATGCTTCACGTGTAAGCAGGTCGGAGAGGCGGCGATTCTCATACGCCATTTTCACTATCTCGCGGCCCGATAAATGCGCCATTATTTTACGGCCTGCGTCGGGCGCAGGGATAGCGGCATTTTGCGGCAATGAAATACCAAGCGATTCCACCATACAGGCCATGGTGGAAGCCGTTCCCATTACCGCGCAATGTCCGTCGCTGCGGCACATGCCTGCTTCCGCGAGGCTCAATTCTTCGTCGGTCATTCTCCCGGTGCGGTAGTCTTCACTAAACCGCCATACATCGCTTGTGCTTATATTGCGGTTCTTGAATTTGCCGGTAAGCATGGGCCCGCCGGATACAACAATCGTGGGTAGGTTAACACTACAGGCGCCCATGACAAGCGAGGGGGTTGTTTTATCGCAACCGCAAAGCAATACCACCGCATCCAGCGGATTGGCGCGTATGGATTCTTCCACGTCCATGCTGGCCAGGTTCCGGTACAGCATGGCAGTGGGTTTTATAAGGGTTTCGCCAAGCGACATAACCGGAAATTCAACCGGGTAACCCCCTGCTTCAAATACCCCTTTTTTTACAAATTCGGCCAGTTCCCTGAAATGCGAATTACAGGGTGTTAGCTCCGACCAAGTATTACAGATACCGATAATGGGTTTGCCCGCCAGTTCATCTGCAGGAATCCCTTGTTTTCTAAACCAGGACCGGTAGATCAGACCATCCTTGCCCTTGCGTCCAAACCAGCCACTGCTCCTGAAATTTTTCTTTTCCATAGTGTGTAAAGTATAGATAGGTATTGCCTGAGCGGCGGCTACCAATATTTATTTTCTAAATTATAGAAGAATTGCCGGCTTTGTTATAAAACTTTACAATTTATGTTAAAACATCGTCATGTTATTTGCTGAACCGCTTATTCATCCAGGGCAAATGCCAGGTATTTAATGCCTGATCTTGTATTTATTTTTCCGACCCCACAGGCAACTACATTTGCATCCCCATTTTTATGGGCTGAAGATAAGCAGGAACAGACGATTATCCTGCATGGCAGCGCGGTGAAAATTTCTAACTGTCCATGCTTTTCTGCAACAGGCTGTAGGTGCTGGGTGTACTCCCGGTTTACGGTGCTTTAACCATTGTTCCATATCCCGGCTGGTATACACATCGATATTCTGCCATTCCCCGTATTAGCCTGTCTTCTATATTTATCCAATGGACAGACCCTGACGCAGTTAATTTGCATTTCCCAATTTTCTGTTTACCGCGTCGGCAAATCAAACGCTGCTGGCTATTATATAAGGTGACCGCCGCAATCCTTAAAAAAACGTTCCGTGTGATGCGTCGTTCTACAGCAAAACCCCGCTGGTACTGCACCGCGCGTTTTGCACGCCACATTAAGAACAGATTAAATTAGGGTCTTATAGCATAGGTGTTCCATGTTTTTGCGTCTCAGTCTGCACTTAATTGCTGATAAATTACGATATTTCACAATATTAGCGACCCAGGAAATGTCCGGTAAATTTTAAGGAATGAAACGTGATAAGGCAAACAAGGGAACGATTATCAAAACGGTGGGCATAGACCTGCCGAAAATTGATTTCAGGTCGAAATACAAGCGACTCCTGAGCGCTAACCGGCAACTGAACCAAAGAAAAGAAGAACTGGAACTGGTGTTCGCGGAAATAGAAGATATCTATAATCATGCACCCTGCGGGTATTATTCACTCGATAAAAATGGTGTTTTTGTGCGGATCAATGATACCGCTTTGCGTTGGCTGGATGCACCAAGAAGCGCCTTTGCCGGAAGAAAAAATATTACAGATATACTTACGGAAGATAGCAAGGAGGTATTTGAAAAAAATTACCCGGTTTTCATTAAAACGGGTGCAATTCGCGATGTGGAGCTGGAATTGGTACGCAGTGATGGCAGCAGTCTACCAGTATTGATGAACGCAACCGCTGTTTATGACCAGGACGGAAATTATAAAATGAGTCGTTCTGTGATACTCGATTTCACGGAACGCAGGTTAAAAGAACGCGAATCGCGCCACTCACACACCGATCTTCAGCATAAGAACGATGCGCTTACCATTGCCAATGAGAACCTGTTTTTCCTCAACCGAGAGAAAGACCGATTCATGGATATTGCTTCGCACGATTTGCAGTTGCCCCTGGCGGCTATTTCCATGCTAAGCGAAACCCTGTTAAAAAAGAATATCGAATCCGGGTCGCTGGCAGTAGAACAGGTAATTGAAATGATACACGAGGGTTCACTTGAAATGAAATCGTTGTTGGCCAACTACCTGTCTGCAAGCACTGCTGAAACCGGACACATGGATCTCTTTCTGAAGGAAACGGACATCAATGAGCTTACCAACGATATTGTTAACCGCTACCTGCCCATTGCCGCCAAAAAAAATATCCAACTGCATTTTAAAAATAACAAGAATTTCCTGCTGTTTACAGACAGGGAATGCTGCACGCAGATCATAGAAAACCTTTTGTCTAATGCAGTAAAATATACCGCCCCGGGAAAAAATATAACCGTGGCCATCACCGGCAACCAGAAAGAGGCCAAAATTATTATTGCCGACGAAGGTCAGGGTATACGCAAAGAGGACCACCACCTCCTTTTCCAACGTTTCCAGAAACTATCGGCAAGGCCTACGGGCGGTGAACTTTCCACCGGCCTGGGTCTGAGCATCGTTAAATACCTGGTAGAACAATTAAAGGGTTATATCAGCGTGGAAAGCGAAGTTGGTAAAGGCAGTGTCTTCACGGTTCACCTGCCCATCAGCAACGAAATATAGCCTATACCGGTTCGTTATATACCACGAAGCAGATATAAAAGATGTATACCGTTCTTTTTAATAAAAAAAGACTGAAATTCGTGGTTATTTTGAAAACAAGCTTATGAAACGCTTCTTAATTGCGGACGATCACGCCATTATCCGATATGCCTTAAAAAACATCTTGCTTGCGGCATTCCTCAATGCCCACGTAGAGGAAGTGGTAGATGCAGAGGATCTATTACGAAAGGTTATGACGGAAGAATGGGATGTGGTGATCACGGATATTTCAATGCCTGGACGCAGCGGACTGGAAATACTACAACAAATAAGGCAAACCCATCCTAAACTCCCGGTACTGGTATTGAGTATGCACCCCGAAGAACTCTATGCAGTAAGGGTTATGAAGGCGGGCGGCTCCGGTTACCTGAGAAAAGATACGGCCATGCAGGAGCTTGTAAATGCGGTAAACAGGGTTTTGCTGGGGAAAAAATACATTACGCCTTCCATTGCTGAACACTTGGCGCATTCGGTGGAAAATGATTCTGCCAATATTCCGCATGAAGATCTTTCCGATCGGGAATTTGAGATCGCCAAGTTGCTTGCCTCCGGTATGTCTTTAACTGATATTTCAGAAAAACTGTCTCTCAGCATTACAACGATAAGCACCTACCGCATGCGGATAATGAAAAAGCTGAATTTAAAAACCAATGCGGATCTAACGCTCTACGCCATTGAATACAAAATGCTCTGATTCCCATTTGCAGCCCACCTTGTATCGGTTTCTTCCGGTATTACTGTAATGCATAGCTGCCGTCATTTCGCGTCATCCATGATGTTGGGGCGGTTATCGGTTGCTTTCCCGTAGGAGTGCGAATATTTTATCTTCCAGGTCTTTTTGCAGGTTGATTGCTTTATTCAGCGCAAAAACCCGCGTATCAAATTTTTTCTGGAGTGTATTGGCGAGGGTGGTCATGATAAGCAATTCCTGCGAAGTCTTTGCAGACGAACTGCCGGAATTCATATCCGTTTTGGCCTGGTTGTCTTTTTTGAGCTGATCCAGCTTTTTGCGGATCGCGGAAATGCTGTCGCCTTGTTCCACCAATTGCCGGTGAAGCGTATCTATCCTGCGGGTAACGGTTTGCCTCAGTTGCTGCAGTTGTTCTACCTGGTCCGTTTTATTGGCATCCCTTGTTTGCGTGTGCGCTGTATATACCAAAAGAAGCAACAGCGGCAACAAATATAATTTCATAGCCTGATTTTCATTGATTTGGATCTGTGACCCTTTAAACGCTGCAATTGATTTTCTTAGTATTTCCGCTTGTATTTTTTTATTCTGATTATACTGTCTGTGTGCGTACTTTTACTCGGTTTGCATTGAAGGACTGGCCATTCCCCAAACGGGCTATCTTTTAAGCGGCAATTAAACACAAAGGCCTGTTAGCGCTATGATAAAGCTGTTTTTAACCGCTTTTTTAACGACGGATTTAAACAAACAAATCCATTAACAGAACATGACGCACATAAAAAAACCCTCTTTGATGGAGGGTTGTCTTACTATCTTTTACAAGTTTTTTACTGGTACTGGATATAGAGTGGCCGCGGTTTCAGTTTTAACACTTCTTCAGGTGTCATGATGCGGCTTTTGGGTTCCCGAAAATCATTTTTATAGAAAAGCTTAAAGCCTGTAAATTGTACCGGTTCGGCATAAATAAATTGCTTATAGGTATTGATCTTGCGGGCTTGTGCTCCCCATCCGTCCATATCCATTACCACCTGTACCTGAGGTTGTAATTTAATCTGTTTATAATTGGTCACCATGGCCCGGGTAAAGCGGTGAATCACCAGGATTTTTGGCGGAAGGTTATTTTCTTTTACCAATTTGGCCAGGTAGGCTGAAACAAAATTGATGTCCGCCGCATCAAAGGTTCCGATGGCCGACCCGGGCTTCTGCCCCCCTTTCATGGAAAATTCGGGATCAATGCCAAAATGTACATTGGGCATTTTAAAATATTTTTCAAATAGGGGTACTTCTTCCTGCACTGTACTATGGCCCACCTGTATGTCTATAAATACCAGCGCATTGATTTCTTTTGCCATTGACAGAACAGAATCTATCTGTTTAAAAGGCATGCGCAAACGATATTTATTTCCGGCGCCGGGGCTGCCCTGCGCAGTAATAGCAATATAATGCAACGCGGGTATTACTTTAATGGTGGTATCCGCCGCCTGCCACCTGGCCACTTCTTCCTTTAATTTAGCAAGCATTTCTTTACGCGGGTATTCACCCAGCACACCCATTTTGGTAGAATACAGGTTGCCATAAAAGGCAACAATACGATTAAACGGCAGCAGGGCGCCAGCCAGCGGATAATCCGTTTTTACCGGCCATTTACCGGAACTGTCCTTATTGGTCATAGCCACCAGGAACCGGTTGTAGGCCACGGTATCCAGCACGGCGTTGGTCTTTTTTTCCGCTGCCAGACTATCCTGTATGACTTTTTCCTGGTTGGCGGTGTCGGCAACCGGTTTGTTTTTAGAATATGCCTGCCCGCAGGAACTAAGGGCAGCAGCAACAGCCACTATACAAAGCAGGTTATACTTTTTTTCAAAAAGCGTACACAACAAAGGCATCTTGACAGCGGTATCTCTCATTGGATATAAAATTTGCGCGAAACTACCTAAAAACGTAGTAGTATGGTGTTTAGTATATGATAAAAGTTGTTGACATTGAAATGTTAAAAGCCAGTCTGAGCGTGGCTTGTGTGTTGCTCACAATTCCTCCCACAGCTTCCGGGCAAAAGATTCAAGCGAAGGATCCCGTGCGCCCATCAGCAGTAATACACAATTTTCAGTGAAATGCGACCGCACCGCGGTTAAAAAATTATTCCGGTCCTCTTCAAAAAAAGCATTCTTGCCAAGCGCTTTCAGATCGATAATCAAATCATTGGAAGAAATATCTTTGGTAGTGGTACCGCCCGCATAAAAAATCTCACTCATCCATATTTCATCTTCGCGTCGCAATACGCGGGCTATCTCCGTAACAAAATCATATCGCAGAAAACGGGTAGGCCCATAACCATGCGGCTGAAACCAGGCAATCACCCGCGGGGCTATTTGCTGGCAGGCCTGTATAGACACAGCACATTTAATGGGGTTATGGGCATAATCATCTATCAGCAGCACGCCGTGCCTCCTGCCCAGCACCTGGTGCCGGCGGTAAATGCCCTCGTATTTTGTAAGTGCGGCGGCGCATTCCTGCAGGCTGATACCCAATTGACAGGCTACGGCCGTAGCTGCCAGCGCATTCTCCATATTATGCCTACCCACCGTGTGCAAACAGAAATCAACACCATTTATTTTGAAGAAGATATCCAGGCCCTGCTGCACAAAACCAGTGGCAATAAATCCTGCGCCGGAAGCAGTATCCACGGAAAAATCATGCGATAACGCGCGGGAAAGAGATTTGGCGGCGGGTTGCGACTGGTTAACAATAAACAGGCCGGTGGTATTGTTTTTAAATGTCCTGAATATATCCATGAGCGCATCCATTTCCTTATGATCTTTGTCGATATTCAACAGAAGACCCAGTTCCGGCTGGTATTGCACAATAGACCCGTCGCTTTCATCGGCTTCTATCACCAGCCACGCTCCCCTGCCCACCTTGGCATTGCCAATCCGGTTTTCCTTTATAATGCTAATTAAACCGGCTCCACTGATGATACTGGGCTCCTGTCCGGCATATTCCAGTATATCAAACAACATAGCGCTGGTTGTGCTTTTACCGCTGGTGCCGCCCACGGCAATCGTTCTTTTACTTTTTGCAATCAGCGCCAGCAGTTCCGACCTTTTTATGATGGGTATTTGAAGGGCTTTTGCTTTTTGCACCTCTTCCACAGTGTCTTCCACAGCTGCCGACACCACCACCAGGTCGGTTTCCGCATTTATCCCTTCCCCATTTTGCAGGAAACAGCTGATGCCAGCAGCCTCCAGCTTTTCTTTTGTATCGTTCAATACCCCCGGCAGAAAATAACGGTCGGACCCACTAACCGTTTTGCCAATGCCCGCCAGGTATTGCGCAATGGCGCTCATACCTGTTCCCGCCACACCAATAAAGAAAACATGGTTGAAATCGTTGATCCCGCTAATCATAAAGGGCTATTTACTGCAAATAAAAGAAATAATTACAGGAACCGGCGCGACTGATTCTTTCGCCTGCCGGTGTAAACAAGGAACATACTACCAACATCCTGCAACACCGGTACAATTTACCCGTGAACGCGGTAGCCGATTTAGAATCGTCCATTTCGTACCGTTCAGAGGCCATTGCTACAAAAATAACAATGGCAGGCATGGCATAATAAACGGCCGGATAATTTTTTCTGCATCATAATAAAATTAATAAGCCCCCTTTTCGTATCTTTACGAAATAACCCTATTGCTCAAATAGCACAGTCAACTTGAAGTTTACAGATTTTAATTTCCACGAAAATTTATCAGAAGGTATTGCCGCCAGCGGCTACGAAGAGCCAACACCCGTGCAGGCACAGGTGATCCCCCTTATTCTTGATGGCAAGGATATTATTGCCTCTGCGCAGACCGGCACGGGCAAAACAGCCGCTTTTTTATTGCCCCTGCTCAATAAACTGATTACGGAACATCACGATGATCACCATATCAACGCCCTGATAGTTGTGCCTACCCGTGAACTGGCCATACAGATAGCCGAACACCTGGAAGGCCTTTCTTATTTTACGTCTGTGAGTTCTATTGCCGTATATGGTGGTGGCGATGGCGGGTCCTTTGTGCAGGAAAAACAGGCGCTTAGCCGGGGTGTAGATGTGGTAGTATGTACCCCGGGTAAGATGATTGCGCATATCAATATGGGTTATGTAAAACTAAAAGGATTGCGGTACCTGGTCCTAGATGAGGCCGACCGAATGCTTGATATGGGTTTTAATGAAGACATCATGAAGATCATTTCCATGGTGCCGGTAAAAAGACAGACCTTGTTGTTTTCGGCTACCATGCCGCCAAAGATCAGGGCGCTGGCGCAAAAGATCCTGCATCATCCGGTTGAGATCAACATTGCATTGTCAAAACCACCCGAAAAAATCGTGCAGGAGGCTTTTATTGTCTACGAAGCGCAAAAGATACCACTGGTGAAATTATTGTTGAGAAGCAAGGTCTTTAATTCCATCCTGATCTTTTGTTCGCGGAAACAAAATGTAAAACAGCTGACCATTGAGCTGCAACGCTCTGGATTAAAAGTGGAAGCCATTCATTCCGACCTGGAACAAGCAAAAAGAGAAGAGGTGTTGCGCAGTTTTACCAGCAAGCGCCTGCCCATCTTGGTAGCTACCGATATACTGTCGAGGGGTATCGATATAGACCATATAGACCTGGTAATTAATTATGATGTACCCAATGACGGGGAAGACTATGTTCACCGCATTGGGCGCACGGCACGCGCGGAGACCGATGGAACGGCCTATACTTTTGTAACGGAGCGCGAACAGAACAAATTCGCCTCCATTGAAAACCTGTTGGGTAAGGCTGTTCCAAAAGCCATTGTGCCCCAACAACTGGGCCCCACTCCTGCCTACCAACCCCGCCAACGCAGGCAACAGGGATTTAGCCAGCGGAAGCGATAATGCAGTATCTACACCCGGCAGGCTGGTCATCAGATTATATCCCGCAATCAAAATGTTTTTTCTTATTTTATCGAAGGAATTCACTTCGCGGGCTACCGGCATCTTTTCAGGGCTATTTTACTTCGCAAATTCCTATAGTGACAGCTAATCAGTACCGGGTGCAGCCCGGTGAATTGGGTGTAGCCGGTGCGTTTTGCGTCCGCTTTTAACGCCATAACCGGCACGCCATTAACCCTTAGTTTACATCAATAACATCCGGCCGTTTTATAAACTGGCTGTTGTATTTGAATTTGATACCTGTATTGGTTTCTATGCGCCAGGTATCGCCGGTAAATGTTTTTCTTGGAAAATAAAACACCTTTAGCTCAAAGGTCCCAAAAACCAGGCTTTCATTCCGGGTGCGGATACCACCCCCGATACTGCTATACAAATCGCTTTTCGACAGGCTTTGCCGAACTGGTGTAATCATGCTTAGGTTGCCAAATACAAAGGGAGCAAAATGGAAATTGATAAAGGTAAAAGGGCTAAAAAAAATCGATTCTGTTCGCAGCGTGGCCCTGAAATCGCCGCCGGCGGAAATACTGTTTTTCCATTCATCCAGGCCATAAACACTTTGAAGCGCCAGCGGTGCATTTAAATTCTGGTTAACCTGTCCGGTAATACTGGCATTGACCACCGTTCTTTCTTTCCAGCGGGTACCCAGGTTTAGCAGCCGGCTGTAATGATCCACGCTGAAAAGCATATTCATGTCTTCCGGTTTTTTGTCGGCCCAGTAAGCCCCCCCGCGAATGGTAAAATTATAATACCCCTTGTTGCGGGCAAAATAATAACGCTGCATGCCAATACCGGCATAAGGCCTGTTTTTTTGTTGTTTGTTTATCCAGCCCGCAGTCAATGAAATATCAATGCCTTCCGGCACATCTTCATTTCTACCAAATCCATAAAAGTACTGAGCCTTGTAAAAATTCTGTTTGAAGATTGAAATAGCCCCTAGTATCCCGGTAATATCTGCGTATTGGAAATAATACTGATTCGCATATTTTCCGGGTATATCAAGGAACAATTGTTTAAAATACCGCATGCTCACAAGAGTACGCAACCGGCCGTCGGTATTTTCACCGGCTAATTTGAACGCCCCGGTATTCCATCCCACCCAGGCATCGTAATTAAAATAATGATATTTGGTATC
>JBDTVE010000035.1:0-9350 GCA_040007355.1 Bacteroidota bacterium
TTTTATCAAATAAACTAAAATTCATCTATATGGTTTCAATTAACGAACTCGTTATTCCCGCTACCCCTAAAGGTGAAATTGAGGTGTGCTGACCGACAGGCTTGCCAAACTGCGAAAAGAACCAAAAAACAAACTTTCTGATTTACATAGTCCAACAATCCGGCATTAACATACCAAATAACTTGTTAACAGCGTCTTGCATAAAGCATTTTGACGCAGCCGTTAGAATGAATTTGTACGCAACACCACCATGGAACCTGGGTACTGTCTGTCTGCCTCTTCTTCTGCTGTTATAAAGATTTCTGTAGGTTTAAAAGGTGTCTTCGTGTGTAAAGAACTTCTCAGTGTACTTGAAAATAAGCCGTCCTTACTGGTTATCTGACCAATATTTTTGGTGCCATTTCGTTCAGTTTCCATCCAGACTACATATACTTTTGCGGGTGGAGAAAGACGCTTTGGATCAGCTAAACGCATAACATTTAGATCAATGTCGTAATTGTTATTCTTATCTTTTTTTACCTTAACCGAGCCTTCGGCGGCGGGGACAACCGAAGAATTTGCAAAGACCATTTTGGTGGTGCCGCAAGACTGAAATAGCAGCGAAGCAGCTATCATCAAAAGACCAAGCAACATTTTTCTATTTAGATTTGAAATCAAAATAATATTCATTATCTATTTTTTAATGATTTTGTGTGTACTTTTTTTGAGGTCAGCATATACAATTTTATTACCCCATAAAACTCCAATAGCCGTGCATTTGCTCAAGGTGGATATTCGTGTCAGGCCAGTGTTCCTCGTTAAACCCTGGAGCGTTTTCAAGCATTTCCCTGGACTGACTAAACACAAATAACTTATTTTCAGCGTCAACGTGTAAAAGCGCAAATGGAATAGCAAAATATTTTGTACCAATTCCAAGAAAACCACCGAACTCAACGACAAAGTATTCAATTTTACCAGTTGTCACATCCAGCATGATATTTTTAATATCCCCCATATGATCCCCTTCTTTATTATGAACCTTATCGCCTATAATAGAAGTAGCCGTAAGATATTTTAATGGAAGATTGGGCATTAATGGACCATTGTTAACCCCTGTTAGATTATCCTGTTGAAGCGTATCCATTTTTACTGTTTTTATTTGTTAATTTAATTATATTGGAAATGCCGGAAGCTATATTTCCTACTGATGAGTAAATTGTTTCTCAATCTGGGGCAGAAATAATACTATCTTCCGCAATTTTCAATTGCACCTGAGAAATTCATTTACGGATCTCCTTGAAAATAACGTTAGTAGCAAATGATAAATGCCACATTCACTACAAGCGCATTCTCAATACATATAATTAACAGGATAACCATGCCGCTTTTAATTGGGCCTGTATATAAGAAAAAAATGGGACCGGCAAAGGTCCCATCGTAATGCAATAAATGTAAAAATTAGTTGGAGAAAAGCACGCCAGCCATCAGTCCAGCCATGGCGCCCGTGATAACACCCTTACCAAAAGAATTAATTTTCTGGTCTCTTTCTCTTTGCATTTCGGCAATTCGGCGTATTCTTTCGTAAGGCTTCATGGAACGGTTATTTCTATAACCATTGATTCGCTGACCATAATCACGGGCAACGCGGTCTATTGCGGCATACCTGTCTTTTTCCTGTATTTGAGGCTGCTGCCTGTTGTAATAGTGATCATCGTTTGAATAACGAC
This sequence comes from Bacteroidota bacterium, assembly GCA_040007355.1. Lineage (GTDB taxonomy): Bacteria > Bacteroidota > Bacteroidia > Chitinophagales > Chitinophagaceae > JACMLD01. Next base: position 1,707 of record JBDTVE010000035.1, read on the forward strand.
TGTCTTTAAAATTGTTATTGTTCTGCCGGGTGTAGGCCCAACCCTTATTCCCGTTCCGGTCATTCTCCTTTTGATAATTATTCCTGCCCTGGTCTTGTGCAAACAGGCTGCTCACCGTAATCATGGCAATAGAGAAGATGTATAACTTTTTCATGTTTTTGCTTTTTAATTATTTAAAAGAATGTTCCGTATATAAGACGGGTAATGGGTTGTGATGTTTAATAGATTTGTAAGCTTGTGGCAGCCGAAAAATGGCCATTCGTCGCAGGATTTTAGCGGAAGAGAAAAGAAGGTGTTTTAATTGGTACCGGACCCGGGTTCGAGCCACTATACTATCTCCCACCTGCCATCCTTGTCTTTGGCGTATTTCAGCCCATTGCTCATTTCATGGGTATCCCTGCCGTTTTCGAAGGATGACTTTTTTGTATAGACCCGGATACTATTGTTCTCTTTGGTGAGGTAGTTGATAAGCGCGGGCAGGGTGCCCGGCACATCGTGCAGCCATTGTTCATCTTCTTCCCGTACAAAGGCCTGGCTCATGGGTTGTTTTTCGAAAGTAAACAAAGAATAGTGCCATATTCCTGGCCCGTTCTGTGCTGGCGCCAATTTGAAATTTGTCAATAGCCTGCGATGGGCCAAATGAACTGTGACATTATACAACATTTTCTCCGTCTCCTAAACGAGCAGGCTTTTGAACCTAAGAACAGAAAATTGGCGGATGCCAACCTCCTTCAGTCGGGCTCTACGCATATTTTTATGGGTAAAAACAAAAATGTTTTTTCTCACGATAGATTGACAAATATTACCGCGATAGAAAGGGGGATAATTAAAAATACCAGGTAACAACAACGACACAGGCGTTTATCGTCTAGTTTTATATGCATCAAAACGAAAAAGCGACGGTCGTCGCCGAAATAATTGGGGGCTGGAATCACTGGAATATCCCTTGATGAAAAACTTCCTGGCGCAAAACTTCTCTTATATCATACGGTTGCCAAAGTTTCTGTTAGAAACAAGGGAATAAATAAATACTTTAGGCTTAAAACCACCGCACTCACAATAATAATTCGTTTTATATTTTGTTTCTCATGCATCCTGGAGAATTATGCTACGTTCAAATTCTGATCAATCTTACCCGCAATAAACTGTCCTGAACTGGTCTAACAAACCAGTAACCGCCATCTTTTATATTTCCTCCTGCACTATTTGTAACCTTTGAAATTTCAAGAAAATGTAAGAATTTTACTTTCCGAAGCAAAAGTTGAAAATAATTGATTCTGAATAAATGTAACTTCGAAGATACAAATCAGCTACTGCCTGATGTATGAAATTCTTTACACTAATTCATGCAGATTAATTCTCTATTCTATTACACAAGAAAATGCAAGAAATGTAATATAAGTGACCAACATTGGGATAAAATACCAAAATATCTTCATTTATCTACCAGCGCAATCATCACTGTCAATACATCTTGTTTCCAATTATTCTAACGATCAGCAGCACTTCTTTAAGTAGCTCGAAGAATATGCGAAGGCCACCGCCCGTTCAGCCAAAAGAATGCTAAGGTTCTACATTCTTAATACAGGACAATTCGGCCGTTGCTTTAAAGGTATTGCACGATAAACTGTAGTCCATCTACAAAATCGCCATCCTTATTGGTAGCAATGGTAAATGGCAGTGACCAGGGCAGCGCTTTCATGTGTAGCTTCTCCATTTGCGATGAATTAATCTGAGCGGTATAAATACCAGGCTTTAACCCGGTAAAACTAAAAGAACCATCTGGTTCAGTTACTGTTTCACCGGCCAATGTATAATCACTGCGATAAAAATTTACAATGATGCGCGACAATGGCCTTTTTCCTGTTTCATCCTTCAGAAAAACCATTCCGGCTACTTCATTGGCTATTGTTACCGGTACTTCTATCACCTTAAACTGGTTAGGATCTATTTCGACGTTAATTGTTTTATTACGAATATGCCAGGCAACATTCTCAAATGATTCAATCAGCTTCACCGTATAACTGGCATAAGATTCCAAATCAGTTACTGTTATACTTTTATCGGCTTTATTGTACGTTGTCCGACCACCATTTACACTTACGCCAACACCTGCAACAGCTGGCTCATCGTGGTCACGCTTACCATTGCCATTAATATCCAGGTAAGGCAATACCGTAATAGCGCCTTTGCCTACACTGCTGCGGTTGTTCAACATTATCCGTTTCAATACATCATTGTACATCATGCTTCCACTCGCAGACTGTACATTATTGCCTGCGCCATGATTACCCCGCGCAAAAGACAATCCGCTGATGCCAAACGAAAAATCGTATCGCAACCCTATGCCAACACTCTGAAATGCGCTCTTGTAATTGTTTTCATAGTATACATTCAGGTAACCGCGGCTGTTTATGTATTTGCCCATCTCCCCTCTTATATCAATTATCCTAAGCCTTGCATATTCATATTGCACCTGTGGCGTAAAAATAATTTTTGCAGGTAGTCGGAATCCCATGGAAAGATTGCTGTACACATAAGGACGTGCCTGCTGTGTTAACAAAGCATAAGTAGTAAGATTGGTATTAACACCGAAAGCAACGCCCGAAAGTAATCCTTCAACAGTTGTATACTTTGCAGCGCCTGCAAGTTTAAAATTGGGAAGAACAATCTGGTAAACAGACAGCTTTGAAAACAACGTAAACTTCTTACTGCGGAAAGGATAAGATACGATGGCCTTTCTTTCTTCTTTAAAAGTGTTATTGATAGCAGTCTGTCCCTCTTTATAACGTGTATAGTTTACCTCTATTTGTAAATCTGATTGCAGGTGATAACTTCCGACAAATTTAGATCTCACTCCATAGGTATATTCTCCTGAAAATAGCAGTTGGGAAGTTAACCGCAGCGAAGCATTTACAAAAGGCATGGCTTTACCGCTGGTAACAGAAGACAAATATTCCATTCCTGTTCCAACGGTCAGGCAATTACTAAACCCGTAATTGGTTTCAATCCGTCCAAACTTACTGTTGAGTGTATCTTCCACCATACCAGCGGTGGCAGTATACTGAAACTCATGCAGGGGAAGAAAATTAAAAGGTATGGCGATGTTTTGTTCGCTGGTACGTTCTTCACCCCAGGGGCTGTAAAAGCGGATTTTTACAAGCGAATTTCCATATACCAACGGCACCTGGAAATGAGCGAGGCCCGTTACATCTGCCTTTGAATAGTCCACCAGCGTATTGTTTACATAGAGTTCTGCAATCCAGCCGGCTTCAACATAATAAGTAAGCGAGTACGTGCCAAAAGATCTTCTGTAAATAGCAGGTGCGTTTGTAAACCGCACACCAACCACCGATGAATAGATAGATGAAACAGAAGGCGTATATATTTTTCCTACTGCAATCTGTCTCAACGCAGCATTACCATTGTTTACAAATCGCCATTGATAGAACTGCTGCCGTTCATCAAAAGGCATGTTGTTATGATAATTGAGCGATACATTTGTTTCCCCGCCCGCTACCACGCCGCCCAGCGACAGGTTCAATCTTGTATCTGCTGTTTTCAACTGAAGGTCTTGTGTATTAACAACTGCCCAGTCTGCCATACCAAATTTAAAAAGCGGGTAGCTGCGATGTATAGTTGTGTCTGCTTTTGTTTCTCCTTTCAGTTTTCCAAGATTGGTACGCATGGCTTCCTGTCGCATTTCACGTATTACCGGCAATTCCAGTTGGGTACTGAGAATAACAGAAAGACTGCGAAAACTAAATATGCATTGCAACCCGAATATTTGTCCGAAATAATCTGTCCGCAGGTATAATGCTGTTCCGTTGCGGATAAAAGCATCTGCCGGCAGATCAATTTTTTTTCCCTGGTATTCTATGCGGCTATTCTTTTTATCAATAATAAAGACAGCCTGCGGCGTTATAAAGAAGCCGGTAACAGAATCAAGTCCGGCAGATGGCGTGTTCTTGATCTTTAAAAAATCAAAAACATCGGTAATAGATAAAAAAGCGGATTCATTTCTGATAGCTGCTGGTATCTGCACATTACCAACACCCTGCACATTCATAAAAACCAATATCTCGTCGAACGGTGCCATCGGATCAGGAATACCATTAGCAATGCCCCGCACAGGAAGAAATAATAACAACCCGAAATATACTGCCAATAAAAAACCTGTCCTTTTGCAAGGCAGTTGTTTTTCACAGGGATATTTAAGATTGACTTTCATTCTTCACTTTCTACCAGGGTTTGAATTTTTTACTGCTGAATAAATGTGACCGAAAATGTTCCGCTATAATTTCCGGAAGGGTTTGCAAGTGCGTTACCTACAGTAAGTATTCCGCCAATCCTCACCTGCGTTTGCGATGGAGGTGTTACAGACGTAACGAATGACGAGCCGGTACTTGCCGTGCCGATATGTAAATTTATAGTGCCGCCGTTACTTCCTGTAAGCGTAACATCGGGGCCGTTCATAATAGAAATGGCTGTTCCCAAATTGGCTTCAACTGAAAAAATGGCCGGAGAATATGGATAACCCAGGTTGGCAAGAATAAGGCTGCCTGTAACAGAACGCGAGCCATCAGGAAAAATAGCTACAGTACCCCCGGATGCACCTTGGAAAAAAGCGCCGAAAATTAATCCCTGTGCAGGGTTTACATAAATAGCAATGGGTCTTGGCGGCGGAGGCTGTGCACGTGCCGAAAAAGAAAACCCTGCCAGAAGCATACTCACATAAAGAAGCAAACGAATTTTATTTTGGTGTAATAATATGATGGGGTTCATGATCACCTGTCTCCTATAAATATTTTCTTAGATTGTTTTTGAACGGAGCCGGAAAGATTTACCACATACACACCGCTGGTAAAGTGTGCATTTAAGGGCTGATAAATATTGCCGGTAACTTCCTGACGGCAGATTACTTGCCCAAGCATATTTACAACGGTAAGATTTGCTTTTTCACCGGCAGCGAGGTTAGCATTCACATACAACCTTCCGCCCGCGCTGTATGCATGGAAGGTGCCGGTTGCATTTGTATTATTGGTAACTCCTGTTAACTCTTTTGTACTGAATATAAGGAAGAACCTGTTCTTGTAATCTCCCGAAGGCAAAAACAAACGATAAGGAGTATCTTTTTGCAGGTTTGTATTTATGCGTGTTTTTTGATCGGACAAATAAATATAAATACCAGCCGGCATATTCTTTATGTCTCTTGCATTGAAAGAAATCCATCCGTCTTTTATGGTTTTTAACCCAAGTGGAATTGCCTTAACAGTATCCTGCGGTGTAGCCATTGATTTTATAGAAAGCTTTTCTGTATCTGCTGTAACCGCAAACAGATTTGGAATAATAGAATCCGAATTCATCAGTTTTAACGCATCCAGCTTTTTATTAAAGTTGCTTATAGCGTTATCATCAAAATAAAATGTAACGGGGTCTGAAAAATTTGTAAGGTCACTGAAACCTGCAGTGAGCCTTAGCAAAGGCAGACTGTTCTGTCCGTAAACCCGGTAAAAAGCAGCAGCTGAATTGAGTATCCTCGCACTGTTGTTTACAGCCAGTGTTCCTGAAACGGGGAATGTTCCGTTGGATACATGCACAAAAAAGCCCTGCATGGCAGCGATCGTGGGACCGGCAACACCATCGCTTGATACGCCATTGATATAGCTGCTATACACACCCGAATATTGATCGGTTGTACCATTATTAAAATAATACACCGCATTGTCAATATTGGCTTTTGTCCATCCGCCTGCAGCATCCCAGTTAATGGGCGAAGGATAAGGATTACCCACCAAATTAAATCCTTGTGTATAAGCCATATTATGATTGTACAACGTTCTTGATATTATATGATTGTTAACCACACCTTTTAAATCTACTGTTCTAGCTGCCGGTATCGAACCGAGGTTGGCAGCATATCCCTGCATAGGGCTTAGTACCCCTGTTGTATTGGTATAAGCAACCCATCCATTGGAACCCAGGTTCTCATCGTGACGGTAAAAAGTGGGAAAGCTGGTGCTGAGGTTCATGTCATCTGAAAAATCACCAACTGTATCATTTTGAAAGGGAGAGCTGAAGTATTTATAGCCAAAGCCTGAAGCGATATACCGTTGTACAATAAGGTTGCCCAGCACTTCTCCGCTACCGCTTCCATCTACTGCCGCTGTTTGAGCAGCGGTGGAAATTAACGTAAGATTGCCACCAGCGTTAAATGTTCCTTTTGCGGCCAGTAATACGCCTGTGAGTTTCAAAACTCCATTTAAGGTTACACCTGTGGCATTGTTAAGGGTTAAATTTTTGATCGTATCTCCTGTAAATACCGACGCGGGCATTGTTTGTGCAGAAACACCGTTCATTTCAATAGTTCCATTGGATGCCGTAAAGGTTCCGCTATTAGATATATCAGATGCAACTTGCAACGAAGCTGCTGTTACCGTTAAAGAAGCTCCTGTTCCAATTGTTAAATCATTAACTGCAGCTGTTCCAGCACTGATTACAGGATAATATAACACACCTGCCTGAATATTCACGTTGGTAGTTGAAACAGGTATACCGCCGCACCAATTCAATGCATCATTCCAGTTGGTACTTACATTACCAAGCCAATCTCCCGAATGGGTTGAAATAATAGTAACTGTATCGGGAATATCGGGCCTGGTGGAACTGCAAAATGCATCATCTAGAGAATCAATATAAAATGCGGTTGTAACAGAAGGAGTTACCGAAACCGGAATAGTAGGCGCGGTGCCGTTAAAAACAGTTCCGTCACTTAAACTACCGGTAAGGGTACCCGATCCGGTAACAGTAAGTATAAGAGTAACAGGACTACCTTCACATATCGATGATGGTCCGGAAATGGTAGCCGAAGGCCTTTGATTTAAAGAAACAGTTGTGCTAGCAGATACAATACAACCATTGACATCAGTTACCGTTACACTATATGCCCCCGAAACCGCGGCCACTGTTGGATTTTGAACTATTGAGACTACAACGGCGGAAGGGTTTTTCCAAATATAAGAGGGGCTAAGGGCTTCTCCCGGGTTAACTGAAAGATCAACGGTGCTGCCTGAACATACGGGCGAATTACTATTTGCGGTAACTGTAAATACGGAATAGGTAAATTCATAAGCACCTATATCAGGGTTCACCGCGTCTCGCGGAATGCTGTTGATATCTGTATTAATAACGAAGGGAGTTGTTATGGGAATCCCTGCGTTATTCAATGCGCAATTGCTGGCGCTATCCGGTAGCAGATCGTAAGCAGAAGCAACAAAACTAACAGAATTGTTTACGGAATGGGCATCTCCGCCTGCTGCAATTTGCCATTGCGAAATATTTTTGTTTATGGCAATACCCCATTCTGTTGTGGTGTTGGCCTTGCTGCTGTACAGGTCATTGTAGTCGGAAGCGGTAGCCGCCCAGTTGGCACTTGCCGGAGCTACAGGGTTGCTGATTGCATAATCACTGCCGGTGCCAGTTCTTGCATTCATGAAAATATTGTTTCTTAAGAATACCTGACCGTTAACCGAACGGATAAATGCCGCAGAACGGGCAGTTGTTCCTGTTGAGCTGCCTCCAATACGTACCGTATTATAATAGTAATTCCAATTGTTTAGGGAAGCATGATGAATACCATAAATT
>JBDTVE010000036.1:0-24380 GCA_040007355.1 Bacteroidota bacterium
TTGTCCTGTTATACGGATCTGCTGCCCTGTGCCAGCAACTGAGCGATTCAACGGGGCTGGTAAAGCCCGGCGCTTCGCTGACACCCGTATCAAAGCAATTTAGTTTTACCGAAGGGCCCGCCGTTGATCGAAAAGGGAATATTTATTTTACAGATCAGCCCAATGATAAAATATGGAAATATGATACGGAAGGAAACCTCTCCCTGTTCATGGATAAAACAGGCCGGTCCAACGGTATGTATTTCGATAAAAAAGGCAACCTGGTTACCTGTGCAGACCAAAAAGACGAGTTGTGGTCAATTGCCCCAGATAAAAAAGTGACCGTATTGCTCAGTAATTTTAACGGGCACCGGTTTAACGGACCAAATGATCTGTGGATGGACAAAAAGGACGGTATTTATTTTACGGATCCCTACTATCAGCGCGATTACTGGGAAAGAAAAACACCTGATTTAACTCGGCAGGATGTTTATTATTTGCCTAAGGGGAGTACCCAGGCAATGATAGTTGACAGCAGCCTGCTTCAACCCAATGGCATTGTAGGTACAGGCGATGGCAGACATTTATACGTAGCGGATATCCGCGATAACAAAACCTATCAGTATGATATCAGTAAGGATGGTCGTCTTGACAATCGCCGCTTGTTTGTTCGTCAGGGTTCGGATGGGATGACCATTGATGAAAAAGGCAATTTATATCTCTCGGGCAGGGGCGTAACCGTGTATAATTCAAACGGGATAAAAATTGCGCATATACCAGTACCAGCCGAATGGGTAGGCAATATATGTTTTGGTGGTAAAAACCGCAATACCTTATTCATTACGGCATCGGAATCGGTGTTTACCCTGCAGATGCAGGTGAAAGGTGTGGAATAACCACCAGCCATTGGTTACGGGATGGCAACACGCCAGGCGCGGCCTCCCATAAAAATTTCCGCTGTTTTAAACGAGCCCTCCGTATTTTTATGAGTCGGTGTGCGATTTGCCATGTCTTCATGATATGCCGGCCATAAAACTGCATTATGAAAAAAGGGTTCTTTCTTTTGCTGCTCCTGTTGCCGGGAGCCGTTTTTGCGCAGGCGCCTGCCGTAAAATATCCCATTGACCCGGCCAGCCTTGAACAGGCCGGCGTTCCCAGGGGAGAGGTATTAAAATTTACGTTTAATCAGAGTGCTGTTTTTCCCGGTACCACCCGAGACTACTGGGTATATATTCCCGCAGAATACCAGCCCGATAAACCTGCCTGTGTTTATGTAAACCAGGATGGGATACAATGGAAAGCCCCCACCGTGTTTGATAATCTTATTTTTAACAAGGAGATGCCGGTTACCATCGGGGTTTTTGTAACACCCGGTAAGGTGCTGGCAGCCAGTGGTGATGCCCAGGATCGCTACAACCGGAGCTTTGAATACGATGGTCTCGGCAATGCCTATGCGAAGTTCATACTCAATGAACTTCTGCCCGAGGTGGAAAAACAAAAAGCAAGCGACGGTCGCATCATCCGGCTGTCGAAAAACGGGAACGATCGGGCAATCGGCGGCTCCAGCAGTGGGGCGGTTTGTGCTTTTACGGCAGCCTGGGAATATCCAGACCAGTTCTCCCGGGTATTTAGTGCTATCGGTACCTATGTTGGCCTGCGGGGCGCGGATCGTTATCCATCGCTGATCCGAAAATATGCACCTAAACCCATCCGGGTATTTCTGCAGGATGGCGCAAATGATTTAAATATTTACGGCGGTGACTGGTTTAAGGCAAATGAAATGATGGAGAGGGCCCTGGTGTTTGCGGGCTATGAAGTAAACCATGTATGGGGAGAAGAAGGACACAATGGCAACCAGGGTGTAGCCGTATTTCCGGATGCCATGCGCTGGTTGTGGAAAGACTGGCCAAAACCCGTTGCTACCGGCAACTCAAAAAACCAGGTATTAAGTGATATCCTGATTCCCGGCGCCGACTGGGAACTGGTGGGTGAGGGGTATACTTTTACCGAAGGCGTGGCCGTTGACAAAACCGGAACTGTTTTTTTTCAGGATATACCCAATGCCAAAACTTATCGCGTGGCTCCGGACGGCAAACCGGTGGCAATGCCGCTAAATTCCAAAAAGGCCAGCGGCACCAGTTTTGGTCCCGATGGCAAACGTTATGTAGTGGCAGGGGCTACACAGCAGGTGTTAAGTTATGCTGCCAACGAAAAAGAAACCGTGGTAGCGGATAGCATTGATGGCAACGATATCGTGGTGGCAAAAAACGGGAACATCTACATTACGGCACCCGATGGCGTTAGCAAGCCTAGTAAAATATACCTGGTGCGTTCCAACGGGGAAAAGGTAGTGGTAGACAAGGGTTTAAAATTTGCCAATGGTATTACGCTAACGCCCGACCAACAACAACTGTACATCACGGAGTCTGCCTCCCACTGGGTATGGATATACAATATACGCCCCGATGGTACACTGGCAAACAAACAACGGTACGGGTGGCTGCATGTGCTGGACACCGAAGAAAATGCATGGCCCGACGGGCTGAAATGTGATACTGCCGGCCGTGTATTTGTTTGCACAAAAATGGGTATTCAGATAATGGACCAACTGGGCCGGGTAAACGCCATCCTGCCCATTCCGCCTTCCAACAACCAGGCTTCCAATGCTTGTTTTGGTGGGCCGGATTTCAATATATTTTATTTGTCCTGTGGCGATAAGATTTACCGTCGGCGATTCAAAACAAGGGGCATTAATTTTTTTGAAGCATCGCACAAACCCGCTAATCCTAAGTTGTAGCATCAGTCTGGCAGTGTTTCGGGTGAAAATCCAGGCTAAGGAACTAATCAACATCAATACAAGGAGCTCAACTACAAAATTGCGCATATTGTTTTGAATGGTCATTGTAAGTACGGGTAAGCTGCGCTTGCCCGACCGGCTGAGCAAAGACTATTCGACCAGTAATCATATGCCCGATATTATACAGAACAATTATGCGGATATAACGGCATTGAACCGTTTGTATATTACGGAAGGCTCGCCCGAACTATGGAATGGTATAAAAAACTGCCATCCGATTATCTTAACGGACTGAAAAAATAGGCAGCGGAAATGCGGCCGCCGGTATTTTACCAATACCGTCAACAGGAGCGTCACAGCCAAAACTGGTGGTGCATAAAAATATAGCGGTGATGGATAGCCGTCGTGCTCGGTATTGCATTTCGAGGCTTGTAGGCCGCGGCAAAAAGCGTGTTTACTTTTTACCAAGCATACCATCCCTGTTTACCTGGTGGGTAACGAATATTTATATATGTGCGGTACCGCCGCAGTCATGTAAAAGACGGAAATGGACCGTTTTTTTTGACAACCTTTTTTGCAAAACGCATTGGGCATTAGCTGTTTTTTGTTTTATAATACCCGGCAGGGGCATTGCTGGTCGACCAGGTTTCCTTCAACATTAAAATTCGATTAATAACAACGGTTTTCAAATCTTCGGGTTGGCGGAAATCCCGGCAGTGAGTGATATTCAGAAGACTTTCCGTTGCGGCCACCATCAGTATGGAAATCGTTGGCACTTTTCGGAAAATTTCCGATTAGCCTGTTTTTACGACTGCTTAACCGCTATATTTGTTTGCAAAATAAAAATTGCCTTATAATCGGTTAAATATTGCCGTATGAAGTTAATCCGGGTTGCTAGTTTTCTTCTATCAATAAGTTTCATCCTACTATCAGCGGGGTATTTGGCGGCGCAGTCGCCGGCAGCCGACAGTATCCTCTACAAAAGCGGTATTCAGCATCTTGTGACGCTTTACCACCAGGCTTCGGGCGAACAATCCGGCCTGTACAATGGCAGCCAGTACAGCGGCTACTTTTTTTCGTTTACCGGAGGCGATCCGTTTTTTAAAGATAAAGAACCGGGGCTGGGCTCCGTGGTATACGACGGGGTACTGTATGAAAATGTAATGTTGCAGTACGATGAGATACAGGATGTAGTAGTGATGGAAGACAGCGCGCGCCGTATTCAGCTGATAAATGATCGTATTGCTCGGTTTAGGCTTTTCGACAATAATTTTATACGCATCGTAAAAGATACCGAAAATGCCGTGCTGGTGAGAACCGGCTACTATAATCTTTTGTATGAAGGCAATATAAGCCTGCTGAAAAAAGAAGAAAAGTATATCCGCGAAGATCCATCTACCGGTGTACTGCTGCGGTTTATAGAATCGCATGTGTACTACTATCTAAAAAGAAACAACGAATATTTCAGTATAAAAAACAAAAACAGCCTGCTGGCTCTTTTTTCAGACAGGAAGAAAGAAATCCGGCAGTACATCAGGAAAAATGGCCTTAGCTACCGGAATGACAGGGATAATATGCTTACAAAGACAATTGCTTATTGTGACCAGCTAATCAAATAAAATGACACCTAAATATTTACTGGTATGGTTGTATACGAGCTGCTTGTTTTGCAGCCAGGCTTACGGGCAAAAGGACACGACCCTGCGTATAACAGCAAGTGTAAACAATGCGGGGCTGGAAACATTTGTAAACCAAATGGAAAAACAAGCTGGCATCCTGTTTTATTATGACACGACCCGTTTCGACAGCGTACGCATCAGCATCGATGTACAGGATCAACCACTGAAAAAGGTGTTGGATATTGCTTTTGCTGGCATTGATGTGTATTATACGTTTGACAATGCGGGGCACGTGTTTCTTACCCGGGACCATGCATTGAACCTGTTGCTGCCGCGGGGATTTTTCACCGGCGGCAAACCGGATAAAAATAAACCGCCTGCCGAAAGAGCATTGTTTAGTGATAACGACACAGATGACGTGGCTGATGCTGTAGCAGTACAAAAAGCCGTACTGGAAAGTAAGTTGTACGAGATAGGCGATAAGACCCTGTCCAACCCGCCAAAAGTGATTACCATGGCGGGGTATATTCGCGACGCCAAAACCGGTGAACCTGTGGTGGGCGCTTCTATCTACATAGACAACCCCCGTATTGGCGGCTCAACAGACCAGTATGGGTATTATTCGCTTTCGCTTCCGCACGGGCGCCATATCCTGAATATTCAGAGCATTGGTATGAAAGACACCCGTCGCCAGATTGCTTTATACAGCGATGGCAAAATGAACATCGATTTGCAGGGAACGGTCATTGCCTTAAAAAGAGTCATTATTGCAGCACAGAAACTAAGTAATATCAAGGGAACCCAGATGGGGCTGCAGAAAATAGACATCAAGACCATCAAACAGGTGCCTGTTGTTTTTGGTGAAGCAGATATCTTAAGAGTGGTAACCACCTTGCCGGGGGTAAAGACCGTGGGCGAATCCAGCACGGGACTGAATGTGCGCGGTGGTTCGGCCGATCAGAACCTTATCCTGTTTAATGATGCTACTATTTTTAACCCCTCACATTTTTTTGGTATGTTTTCTGCCTTTAACCCCGAGGTTGTGAAGGATGTGGAACTGTATAAAAGCAGTACGCCTGCCCGTTATGGCGGCCGTCTGTCTTCGGTTCTCAATGTAAACAGCCGGGAAGGGAACAAGAAACATGTTACCGGCTCGGCGGGTATCGGGCTGCTCACCAGTCGGCTGGAGGTGGAAGGCCCGCTGATAAAGGATAAATCATCTTTTATTCTGGGTGGCCGTACCACCTACGCCAACTGGCTGCTGAACGCATTGCCCGACCAATATAAAAAAAGTAAGGCTTCTTTTTACGACCTCAACCTGAACATCAGCCACGAGTTTAATAAAAAGAATACTGTTTACCTGACCGGCTACCTTAGCCAGGACCGGTTTAACCTCAACAGCGATACCGTGTATGGCTATGGTAACAAGAATATTTCATTAAAATGGAAACACATTTTCAATAATAAATTCAACGGCCTCTTTACAGGTGGATATGACCGGTATGAATATAATATTTCCAGCGACAAGCTGCCGCTGAACGCCTATAAACTGGGCTTCAACATTAACCAGACCTATTTGAAACTGCATTTCAATTATTACATGAGCAGTAAACATACCTTCGATTTCGGACTCAATTCAAATCTCTACAAATTGCACCCGGGCGATTACCAGCCGCTGGGTAAGTCATCGCTGATAGTGCCTGATAAAGTGGCTGCCGAACAGGGCCTGGAAAGTGCCTTGTATCTAAGCGATCGGTACAATATTACGTCTTCGCTAATGGTTGATGCGGGCATACGATATTCCGTGTTTAATTCACTGGGTCCGCAGAATGTGAACCAGTATGCCCCGGGACTACCCAAAACCGAAGGCAATATCCTGTCTTCCGTGCCCTATGGAAAGGGTGATTTTGTAAAAAGCTATTCGGGCCCTGAATACCGGTTATCCGTTCGGTACGCGTTTACAGACAGTTTCTCCGTAAAAGCCGCCTATAATACACAACGACAATACATACACGTTCTTTCCAATACGGCCGCAATGGCGCCTACGGATGTCTGGAAACTAAGCGACCCAAATATTAAACCGCAATACGGAGAACAGTACTCGTTTGGCGTGTACAAAAACCTCAAAGCAAATACTATTGAGACCTCTGTTGAGGTATATTATAAAAATATAAAAAACTACCTGGATTATAAGAGCGGGGCCATCCTGGTTATGAACCACCATATTGAAACAGATGTTATCGGAACAAAGGGCAAGGCGTATGGGGTGGAACTGCTTGTTAAGAAATTAACCGGCAAATTAAATGGATGGATCAGCTACACCTGGTCCAGAGTGCTGCTCAAAATGGACGACCCGGTCGCCGGTGAAATTATCAACAAGGGGATGTACTATCCTGCCAATTATGATAAACCGCACGATTTTACCGTTATTGGTAACTACCGGGCCACACATCGTTTCAGCGTTTCGCTAAATGCCACGTATAGCACTGGCAGGCCCATCACACTCCCGGTAGGCGTATTTTATTATGGCGGTGCACCGCGCACCTTGTATGCCGACAGAAACGCTTACCGCATACCGGATTATTTCCGGATGGATTTTTCGTTGAACCTGGACGGCAACCATAAAGTTCACCAACGCACACACAATTCATGGACGGCCGGCATTTATAATCTTACCGGCAGAAAAAACCCGTACTCTGTTTATTATGTTAGTGAGAATGGTACTATCAATGGGTATAAGCTTTCTATTTTTGGAAGCGCCATACCCTATATTAATTTCAATATCAGTTTTTAGGATGGGATCAACCTTATATAGCCGCGGAACGTATATAAAATAACCCGGCCCGGCAATTCCAGATGAAATGAAAAAAATTACGAAATATATGGATAATTCTGCTGGCGGCGGGTTAACGGGAGCGCTAGGATTCACCCATTCATTTATACGCCGGTGACGGGCTACCTGGTGGTGGAAGGAGTGGTAAACAGCGGCGGCAGACCCACAGTGCATAGATTGTACATTGACGGGAACCAATCAGAAACGGGCTTACTGGCCGTAAAAACAGGGACATGAATTTATATATAATGATGATACACCTGACAAATAAAAACCTGCGGCGGGGTACCGCCTATTCAATATGAAACAGTTAGTATATTGCCTGCTTGTTTTGTTGGCAGCCGGATGTAAGGAAAGATATGAATCACCCGTTCACTCGCCAGAGACGGGTTACCTGGTGATAGATGGGGTGGTTAACAGTGGCCCCGATTCTACGCTTCTAACGCTGAGCCGGACCACCAAGTTTGATAATAAAAACCTGGTTTATGAAACAGGTGCGCAGGTAAGATTGGAAGACGCCAACAATACCCTGTATCCGCTGGTTGAAAAAGAGCCGGGTCGATACCGGGCCGGTAATCTTCACCTAAATGCAGCCCAGAAGTACCGGTTACGGATAACTGTAACCGCTGGTAAAGTTTATTTGTCCGACTATGCAACCGTCAACAACAACCCGCCCGTAGATAGTATTACCTGGAAAGTGGAAAACAACGGAGTGCAATTATATATCAACACTCATGACCCGCTTAACAATACGCATTATTACCAATGGTATTATGATGAGGCCTGGGAATTCCATTCTAACTACCTGTCCTATCTGCAATATTATGTAGTACACGACAGGGTTAAGGGAGACGTTTATCATGTTGGTTATCGCGATTCCACTGGTTTCTCCTATAATCCGGATATAATTACCTGCTGGCAGTTTAATGCGCCCACCAGCCTTTTCCTGAGCTCTACCGCTAAACTTAGCGAAGACAAGATCATGCTGCCGCTTACCTATATCCCGCCCGGCTCTATTAAACTAGGTGTGTTGTACAGCATGCATCTGAAACAATACAGCTGGACAAAAGACGGCTATGCATTCCTGGAAAAGATGAAAAAAAACACGGAGTCTTCGGGTACCGTGTTTGACCCGCAGCCGTCTGAATTAAAAGGAAATATCCAGTGTGTGACCGACCCCAACGAACAAGTCATCGGATATTTTAATATTTGCCCCGTACAGGAAAAAAGAATTTTTATAAGTAAATCGGAACTGCCTTTTTGGAAATATAAGTCAGGTTGTTATGACGTCATAATTGAAAATGTCAGCGATAGCATTAAACTCAAAGGTCTGATCTTTATGCCAACGGAAGTAGATCACACCGGTCCCGGCGGTGGGATCGCTACTTTTCAGGCCGCGCCTGAATATTGCGTGGATTGCACGCTCTCCGGCTCAAATAGAAAACCTGCCTACTGGCCATAAAAATATTCAGTAACATGACCGGGGTGGGTAAATGAACAAGTAGAATAATTGAACATTGATACAAGGCAATAGATCATAAAACGAAAGCCAAGCCTGGTGTTCAGATAAAAGCAGAGATAGTTTATAATATTTATCAAATCTACCATGTATAGAAAGTTAATAGGGCATTTCGGGTTACGCATATATATATTCTGTTTCTTATGCGGTATCAATATGGCGGTACAGTCGCAGGAACAGGATTTGCAGCGGCAGTTTACGGCGTACAGCGTACAGACTATGCAGGAAAAACTGTATGCACACACAGACAAATCTTATTACCTGGCAGGCGAAATCTGCTGGTTTAAAATTTATAATGTTGATGCGTTCTTCAATAAGCCCTTGGACATTAGCAAAGTGGCATACGTAGAACTGCTCGATAAAAACAATAAGCCCGTACTGCAGGCTAGCGTGGCGTTAAAGAATGGAGATGGCAATGGGTCTCTGCAAATTCCGGGATCGCTTTCTTCGGGCGAATACTTGTTTCGTGCTTATACCCGATGGATGAAAAATTTCAACGCCGGTTATTTTTTTGAAAAACCGGTTACCATTATCAATACCCGGAAAATTTATGAAGGCAGTACCGGTGGGCAGAAAGTTAGTTATGATCTGCAATTTTTTCCGGAAGGCGGCAACCTGGTCAATGGTCTTCAAAGCAAAATTGCGTTCAGGATAGTTGATCAAAACGGCAAAGGCCAGTCCTGCACAGGTGTCATTATAAATGATCAATCAGATACGCTGGTTAATTACAGTACCCTGAAATTTGGGATGGGAAGTTTTTTATTGAAGCCTGAACAAGGGCGTTCTTACAGGACCGTTATAACATTGCCGGGTGGTAGCCGGTTAGAAAAGCCCCTGCCTGCTGCCTATAACAACGGATACGTGATGCAGGTTACCGGTATTGCAAATGGCCAATTGAAAATAACGGTTCAGTCCAATGTAGGTTCTTCTTACTTGTATCTTTTTGCTCATACCCGCGGTTCGGTAAAGCAGGCTTCCGCCGCCGAAATTCGCAACGGCATAGCCGAATTTACCATTGACACAGCAAAACTTGCTGAAGGTATTTCGCATATTACCATTTTTAATGGCAACCGGCAGCCGGTGTGCGAAAGGCTTTTTTTTAAAAAACCGGCGCAGCGCCTTGACCTGCAGGCGCTGACGGATAAACCCGAATATGATGCCCGCAAAAAGGTCACCCTGCGAATTTCGTCCAGCAGCCCGGATGGCATGCCCCTGGCGGCCGACCTGTCTATGGCCGTCTATCGCATAGATTCCCTGACCAGGCCAGACGCTATGGATATCAGCAGTTATCTTTGGTTGAGTTCCGACCTGGTAGGCGCGGTTGAATCGCCTGGCTATTATTTTACCAGCGATGATCCGCTGTTGGAATCGGCAGCCGACAACCTGATGCTTACCCAGGGATGGCGCAGGTTCCGCTGGGATGATATACTTCGAAACCAAAAACCGGTATTTGAGTTTACACCGGAATTCAAAGGAAATATTGTAAAAGGAAAAGTAGTGGATAACGCCAATGGGTTACCGTTGAGCGGGGTGGAATCATTTCTGTCTGTGGTAAGCACCAGATCCCAGTTCAGAAGCACGTTTAGCGACGACAGCGGGGTTATAAAGTTTGAGATGAACCATTTCTATGGCAATAATGAAATCATTGTTCAGACAACCGGACAGGAGAAAGGACTGAGGCATGTTGAAATAGCAAGCCCCTTTGCTGCAAAATACGCGGATTCCATGCTCCCCGCATTCTCATTGCCTCAACACAATACCGCCACCCTGTTCAGCCAGAACGCATCGGTACAGGTACAAAACGCCTTCCTGGGTAATAAACTGAAAGAAATGATGCCGCTGGCAATTGATACCACTCCCTTCTATTCAAAGCCAGATCGTACTTACCTGCTAGATGATTATGTAAGGTTTACCACCATGGAAGAAGTACTGCGTGAATATGTGCCGGAAGTAAACGTCAGGAAGCAGAACGGAAAATTTTACCTGCCGGTGTTTGACAATATCAGGCATGAGTTTTTTAAAGTAGACCCGCTGATATTGCTGGATGGTGTGGCCGTGCTGGACCCCGATAAGATTATGGCCTATGACCCGCTTAAAATAAGAAAGCTGGAAGTGGTGGCTAGAATGTATTTCTATGGGAATATGTCTTTTGGCGGCATCGTCAATTTTACTACCTATCATGGCGATTTAACTGGCTATGAGCTTGACCCACACGCTACCGTAATAGATTATGAAACCCTACAAATGCAACGCGAATTTTTCTCGCCGGTATATGAAACACCCGAACAGGTGCGGGGCAGGCTGCCTGATTTCAGGAACCTGTTATACTGGTCGCCTGCTGCCAGCACAGGCAAAAACGGTAAAAACGAAATCAACTTTTATACATCGGACCTGGCAGGCAGGTTTGCCGTTGTAGTGGAGGGGCTTACGGCAGAAGGAAAGACTGGCAGTAAGACCATCTTTTTCCAGGTTAGGGAAGATACCCGTACCGCAGCAAAAAAATAATAGCCACCGGTTTCACTGTTTTGTTCAGAAACGGCAACTGGGTTTGGGGGCTGAAAAATACAGCACAATGAATAAGATTCGCCTACCTGTATTGTGAAAATGGAGAAGCCCTGGAGTTCTTAAATAAAATAGGCGGCGGTATCGAAAAAGAATTATATAATCTTACCGATGCTCAGATACAAAAGAGGTAAGATTGCGAGCACGGAAATCGCCTCGATCTGCAAAT
This sequence comes from Bacteroidota bacterium, assembly GCA_040007355.1. Classification (GTDB taxonomy): domain Bacteria; phylum Bacteroidota; class Bacteroidia; order Chitinophagales; family Chitinophagaceae; genus JACMLD01. Next base: position 11,479 of record JBDTVE010000036.1, read on the forward strand.
TTCTTATAAATTCCATCACAATGCCGTGCTTTCACAGAAGCGTTGTATCAACGGTTTTTGTTACTGGAGCAGTAGCCGCTAAAGAAAAATAATATGAAATATTCTACATGGCTGGGTTTGTTTTCGGTGATAGCGGTAGTACTGGCCTGTTATAGGCCCTGGGTGTACATACCCGCTGCGCAGTTGGAGATTGCAGGTATGTATGCCAGTGCCAGTCAGAATTTTGGCAAACCAGGGTTAATAAATCTGATCTGCTCTATTGGTGCGGGCATATTGTTCTTAGTGCCCCAGGTATGGGCAAAGCGGGCAAATATATTTTTTTGCGGGTTTAATATTGCGTGGGCCATTCGCAATTATGTTTTGCTAAGCCGTTGCTATATGGGCGATTGCCCGATAAAAAAAGTGGGGCTATATGTGCTCCTTATTGCGTCCGCTATTATGTTGTTCATGTCTTTTATACCGGATGTGAAAATAAAAGACGAAAGCAAAACCGCGGTTTAATATCAACGTGCCCCGGTGTGCGATGGTACTGGGCTTACAGACTATTGATGATATTCTCAATATTGTTTCGGTTAAAAGGCTTGTGAAGAAAATAGGATGCGCCTTCCTTCATTGCTTTCTCAGTCAGTAGTTTGTCATTGTGGGCTGTCATCATTACAATTTTAACCTGTGGATATACATCGATCATCTTTTTTATGAAATTCACTCCTTTGCCATCCGGCAGGTGGTTGTCCAGAAAAATATAATCAGGTTTTAAGCGCTCCACCACATGAAGGGCGTCCTCCAGGTTATGAATACTCTGGGCAAGAAAGTGTTCTCTTTCCAGCACCATTTCCATCAGCATACACAGCTCTTCCTCATCGTCTATTATCAAAACTGTTTTTTTACTAGTTGGAGTTCTCATTATGTTTTTATTAAGATATGTCTAAGCCGTATTCTCGGTACGGATCAATAGAATAATAATTAAATATAAATGTGTGCCAGAGTCCGTTATACTTGGTAATACTTTTCTGTCAGATGGCATACATTTAAACCCCAAGACAGCTAAAACGGGAAATTATTCCCTGTTTTAGCAAATTGACAACAGTTGGCACAATTTTGTTTTAGGTTCTCCTGTTATTACTATTCTTTACATCAACAAATTTTTATGGGAAATCTTTTGTATCTAATTGCAGTAATTCTTGTAATTGCATGGGCAATCGGCTTCTTTGGCTACCACGCCGGCGGCATTATTCACGTCTTGCTGGTTATTGCCATCATTGCCGTTTTGCTTAAGGTCATCCGCAGGGCATAACTTTGTACCATTTTAAAATCAGGTCCGAACGGGCCTGATTTTTTTGTGGAAAAAATTCAACACAATCCAGGATTGATGTAGGTTCTTTACGTTTATCGCTAAACGGCCTTTAAATTGAAATAAGTGAGCCGGATATTGCCATCAAACAAAAATTTTTTCTTTATTTATGCAATACAGGATTGATAAAGTACCGAACCAGGGTATTTGCCGGAACCGATTTTTATTAATGTAATTTATTTTACCTATTGATGGTTATATTGATAAGTTCAAACCAGGCCAGGAACTCCGTATTAAACATATAGCTTAGTTGCTAATGTAGCCCGGCACAAGACCGGATGTATTGGCAGATTGTGCCACCAGCCCGGTATTCTTTAAAAATGTATAATAAACCCGAATGCTGAAAAAATATCCATATTATATTAAGTGTACCGTAATTCTGCTTGGCCTTATCCTTTTTGTATTTATTCTTTTCACGCTTAGGGCAATACTGGTACCGCTTTGCTTTTCCGTTTTGATTGCGATATTGTTGAACCCGCTTGTTAACTGGTTTGAACGGAAAAAAATACCTACGGTGGTATCCATTTCGTTTGCTTTGCTGCTCGGTTTTCTTTTTATAGCCGGCATCGGGTATTTTCTTTCTATGGAGATTGCTGGGTTTACCGACCAGTTGCCACTGATGAAGAAAAAAGTGTTGGATATGGTAGCCCGGTTGCAGCATGAGATAAGCAGTCGTTTCAATATAGATATAGCGCGGCAGCAGCGCGCTATGCAGGAAGCCGGTGCGGGCATGCGGCCATGGATAGGCTCTACCGCCGGAACTGTTATGGACTCACTTGCTTCCCTGATATTATTGCCGGTTTATTCGTTTTTATTTTTGTATTATAAAACGCTGTTGCTTAATTTTCTGTACGAAGTGTTTGCGGAAGAGAATTTTAAAGAAGTAGGCGCGGTTTTAAAACAAACCAAGGGAGCCATACAGAATTATATGTTTGGCCTTATCCTGGAAGCGCTGATTGTGGCCGTTCTGAACTCGGTTGCCTTATTGTCACTGGGTGTTAAATACTGGATATTGCTGGGCGTATTGGGGGCCATTTTAAATATCCTTCCTTTTATCGGCGGCATCATTTCCGTGGCATTGCCCGTGATGATTGCCACCGTCACAAAAGACGGCTTCCATACACAACTTCTTATTATCGTCTGTTACATGGTTATCCAGTTTATCGACAATCATTTTCTGATGCCCTATATTGTTTCATCCAAGGTAAAGATCAACGCGCTCATTTCAATCGTTTTTGTGTTACTGGGCAATGCCTTATGGGGAGTACCGGGCATGTTCCTGTCTATTCCTTTTGCGGGCATCCTGAAAATTATTTTTGATCGGATTGAGGATCTAAAACCCTGGGGCCGGTTGTTGGGCGATGAAATACCGGTTTCGCGGAACGGGCGGTGGACAAGGATCGGCAGAACAAAAACGGTTGAAAAGGCCGTAAAACCAAGTTCTAAATAACAAGCAGCCCAAGTCATTTTCTTTTGGCTCCCCAAAAAAGGTTTAATATGCACTTCCTAAAAAAGTTTAATTGTAAAATTGCAATCGGTGTTTTTTCGGCAAGAGGGCAATTCAGGCATCAGCCTGGCGGGCTTTTTTCATAATAACTGCAATTCACAGCAGAAGAATCTTCGGTGGTGCTGCAATAAATTGGTTAATGTAGAATTATGTCCACAGTTTGTGCTGCGGCATTAGCGTGTGATGTTTACCTGATCTGAATGCCATGACTGGCCGGTGTTTCCGGGAAGCTTTATTTATGGCAGGTTATTGGTTATAAGACAAGTAACTTATTTGCCGCATAAACCCATACCTTTCTTGTATGTCCGGAAAATCTTCTTTTACCCCGATACTTATTGATATTGCTGACCAGACCCTTTTTTTGAAATCGGTTATACGAAACAGTTTTAAAAGAGGGTTTGAGTGGGAGGCTTTTTCAAGGCAGGCCTATATAATCGGATACAAGTCCGTTGGTATAATTGCGCTGACCGGTTTTATTCTGGGTTTTGTACTAACACTGCAATCGCAGCCCACGATGAAGCAATTTGGAGCCGTTAGCTTTATACCAGGCATGGTAGCCATCTCGGTAATAAGGGAAATAGGGCCTGTGATTGTGGCCCTGATATGTGCCGGCAAGATCTCTTCCAGTATAGGTGCCGAACTGGGCAGTATGAATGTAACCGAACAAATTGATGCCATGGAAGTGTCGGGCGCCAATCCCATGCAGTACTTGGTAGTTACGCGAATACTGGCCTGCATTATTATGATACCGCTGCTGACTATTTTCGCGGATGTAATCGCGTTATTCGGTGGTTTTGCCGCCACTAACTTGGGCAACAGTATGGGCGCCTGGCTGTATTTTTACAAGTCTACTTCGGTACTTGAATTTTCTGATCTTATTCCTTCGCTGATCAAAACTGTTTTATTTGGTTTTGCAATTGGTTTTATAGGATGCTACAAAGGGTTTAATTCAAACCGCGGAACGGAAAGCGTGGGTTTAGCCGCCAATTCCGCCGTGGTAACAGCCTCAGTTTGGATTATTGTAATTGATGCGATTGTTGTTCAGGTTACCAATGCTTTTGTTTATTCATAGAACTGCAACTTATGGAACCGGTAATAGAGATACACGGATTGAAAAAAAGCTTTAACGGTACACCCGTGCTGAGCAATATCAACCTTACGGTAAAAAAAGGCGAGAACGTAGTCATTTTGGGTAAATCTGGCGAGGGCAAATCGGTGACCATTAAATGTATTACCGGGCTGTTAAGCCAGGATGAAGGTTCCCTGAAAGTATTTGGTAAAGAGGTAAAAGAGATGGACAAACTGGAGTTAAAGGACCTGCGGCGCCGGATCGGTTTTCTTTTCCAGAGCGCGGCCCTGTACGATTCCATGAGCGTGCGCGAAAACCTGGCCTTCCCTTTAAAAAGAGTGGCTCAGGTAAAGGACAAAAAGGAAATTGAGAAACGTTCGCTGGAAGTGCTGGAGGCGGTGGGCCTGGCGGAGGCGATCGATAAAATGCCTTCGGAGCTTTCTGGGGGTATGCGTAAACGAATGGGGCTGGCGCGTACCCTGGTGGTGCATCCTGAAATAATGTTGTACGATGAGCCTACCACCGGTCTTGATACTATTACGTCAAAAGAAATCAGTAACCTGATACTGGATATGCAGCGCAGGTATGAAACTTCTTCCGTGATAATAACGCATGATATACCCTGCGCAAGGATAACCGCCGACAGGATACTGGTGATGAGCAACGGTGAATTTATAGCGGAAGGAACCGGTGAAGACCTGGAAAATTCGGCGGATCCTTTTATACGTTCATTTTTTAAATAGACAATAATGACTATTTCTACTACCCAAAAAATAAAGACTGGTGCATTTGTACTGCTGAGCTTTTTGCTGCTCCTGATTATCATATTCCTGATTGGGAAGCAAAAAAACATGTTTGGAGGAACGTTTAATGTCTATACGCATTTTAAAAATATTTCCGGGCTGAAGGAAGGCAATTATGTTCGGTATGCAGGCATCAATGTGGGCAATATTGACAATATTAGTATGGTAAATGATACCACGGTTTCGGTGATGATGATCCTGCAAAAGCGAATCAAGCCCTTTATAAAGCAGGATGTAACCGCCAGTATTGGCAGCGATGGACTAATGGGAGACAAACTGGTGATTATTTCACCGGGCAGCTATTCTGCACCAGTAGTAAAAGAAGGGGGCATCCTGCCATCAAACAACCCGGTAGATGTAGACCGGATTGTAAATAACCTGTCCAAAATTTCTGACAATGCGGAAGTGCTGACAGGCAACCTGGCAGATATCGTGGCCAAGATAAACAGGGGAGAAGGGAGTTTTGGAAAACTGGTAAATGATGATCAACTGGTAAAAAACCTGGAAGGCACCTTGTCTTCTGCGCAGGAAACCGTAGGTACCGTAAAAAAAGCTGCCCGGAATGCCAATGATAATATGGAGGCGGCAAAACATAGCTTTCTTTTAAGGGGTTTTTTCCGGAGAAAGGAAAAGAAAAGAATTAAAGACTCAACTGAAAAAGCCAACCTCGAACCGGCACCCGTTGTTAAAGAAAAAAATTAGGACAGTGTGCTGCCTGTTGTGGCAGTGCAGCTCTGTTGTCTTTGAGCTGCGGGGCAAACCCTGTATTTTAGAATAGAAATTAACTACATACAGCCCAGTATAGAAAAAGGCCGAATATCGCGTTTATAAACCCGGTTACGCGCCATCAAATTCATCAAACCACCCCGCTTTTTTCCAAGATTTCCTCCATGCTGATGCCGGTATGGCTATCGTTGTAAACACAATGGCCATTTTTGATCAGCAATACCTGGGGCGACTCGTGCGGCGTGTCAAATACCGCTGCAATTTTGCCCGAAAGCGCGCGGTGGGCCAGCAAGTCAAGAAAATAAAAATCGATGGAAGGCGGCCGCTGATGATTTCTTTCCAACCTGTTTTTTGCCATACTGCTGATAGAGCAACGGGTGGAATGCTTGAAGATAACCTGCGGCCTTGCGGCGGAGTGTTCAATTATTTGCTGTAGCTGTATTTCCGTGGTCAGTAAAATCCAATGCATAAAAAAATGAAAAGGTTATCTTTAAAACAAATTAAAGATAACCTTGGTTCAATTATGTACAAATGACTTTTTCTTTTTCTGAATACAATTGCAGGTATTTTTTTACCTGTGTCCGTATCCAACATAGCCTTCAGTGGCTTTGCAACCGCTTCTTGAGCTGGTACAGGAGGTCATTGCAAAACCGGCAGCGATAAGCAGTACGAGGATTAATACTTTTGCTTTCATTTTTGTGGTATTTAAAGTTAAACAATACAAACAGTGCGGTTAGACGCGGATACTGCCTGAATTGGTCTTTTACGGAGGATGCGGGTGAATTTTCGGGAGGATAGCGGAGAGGAAATCAAAGAAACAACAAAATCTTTGTTTATGCAACCCCCCGCCCAAATAAAATTATGTTTTAGGGATTAATTCTGTTAAATACTTTTAGGATCAATTAATTAGGTTGAAAAGATATATTTTGCATTTGAAGGTTCGGCCCGGCCGGTCGGAATTTACGACGAAACAGTAAAAATGAGATTCTACAACCATTTCTTTAAAGAAGTAAAAAATGCTGAAATTAACACGCCCTCTGGCTTTTATTGATCTTGAAACAACGGGGATAAACCTTGGTTCGGACCGCATTGTGGAAATCGGGATGATAAAGATATTACCCGATGCGAATAAATCCATAAAAAGAAAACTGCTAAACCCCGAAATGGTCATTTCCCAGGCCTCTGTGGACATACACGGTATTACCAATGAAATGGTAAAAGATGCTCCCAGCTTCAAACAGGCGGCTAATGATATCAAGCAATTTTTAGATAATTGCGATTTAAGCGGGTACAACAGCAACCGGTTTGATATCCCCATGCTCATGGAAGAATTCCTTCGGGCGGAAGTGGAATTTGATATGAAGGGCAGGAAGCTGGTAGACGTGCAAAAGGTTTTTCACATGATGGAGCAGCGCACCCTGACAGCCGCATATAAGTTCTATTGCCAGAAAAACCTTGACGGGGCACACAGTGCCGAAGCAGATGCCATGGCCACCATGGAAATATTGCATGCCCAGGTAGAACGCTACCCGCAAATAGGTAACACGGTGGAAAGCATTTTGAAGTTCACCGGGGAAGATATAATCGTAGATTTTGCGCGTAGGTTCATCATGGAAAAAGGCATCGAAGTCTTTAATTTTGGAAAACACAAAGGCCGCGCTGTAACCGAGGTATTAAAGGCCGAGCCGCAGTATTATGATTGGATGATGAGGGGCGATTTCCCGCTGCATACCAAACAAAAACTCACGGAAATATTAAACCGGTCGCTGTTAAAAAAGAGCTAAATACCCTTTTTTGAACCGTCCGGTACATTGATAAAACATGTATTTTCGCAATTACCAAAAACAGTAACGATAAAGTTCAGACTTGCAAAAGATTGTTATTATACCAACCTATAACGAAAACGAGAATATCGCCAATATCGTAACGGCTGTGTTCGCACTGGAGCAGCATTTTCATGTGCTTGTTATAGACGACAACTCACCCGATGGCACAGCGCAACTGGTAAAAGATATGCAGGGACGTTATCCGGGGCGGCTTTTTATTGAAGAGAGAAAGGGCAAACAGGGCCTGGGTACCGCTTATATTTACGGATTCAGGTGGGCGCTTTCAAAGGGCTATCAGTATATCTTTGAGATGGATGCTGATTTTTCTCACCATCCAAATGACCTAGACAGCTTATATGAAGCCTGTCTGCAGGGCGCCGACGTGGCAGTGGGTTCCCGATATGTAAAAGGCGGTGGAAACGTAAACTGGCCCCGCAACCGCATCATCCTCTCAAAAGGCGCTTCCTTCTACACCCGTGTTATTACGGGACTACCGGTAAAAGACCCAACGGCTGGTTTTGTTTGTTATAAAAGAGAGGTGCTGGAAGCCATCAACCTGAATGAAATAAAATTCATCGGCTATGCCTTCCAGATAGAAATGAAATATGCCGCCTGGAAACTGGGTTTTGTTATAAAAGAAGTGCCGATCATTTTCAGGGATCGCACATACGGTACTTCTAAAATGAATAAAGGGATTGTAAAGGAAGGCATCGCCGGGGTGTTGTACCTGCGCTGGCAAAGCTGGTTCAAAGACTATAGGAACCGTGTAAAAAAAACGGAGTCGGCCAATTTTTCAGCGGTCAGCAACGAAATATTTGCAGAAACCAAACAGTAATCCACCCGGTCCCGGGCTTTTTCCCCACAATAGTTTTTTTTATACAGCCTGCAACAGGCATATAAACAGGACATTCTCAACTCATTTGGTTTTTCCCTGTGCATTTCACCATCTTTGCATTCTTTATGAAGAAGGCATTCCTCCAATTGCACACGGCTGTTTTCCTGGCAGGTTTCACCGGCATACTGGGCCGGCTGATCACCCTTAATGAAGGCCTGCTGGTCTGGTGGCGCCTGCTTATTAGTTCGCTGACCATGTGGATATTATTTTCCGTTACCAGACGCCTGCAACCGATAACCCTTGCTGACAAGACAAAGATTGCGGCTGTTGGCCTGGTGGCGGCCCTGCATTGGGTGAGCTTTTACGGCGCCATCAAATATGCAAACATTTCCGTGGCGCTGGTATGTTTTTCTTCAATAGGTTTTTTTACGGCCATCTTTGAACCTATTATTGCCCGAGCTCGTTTTAACCCCGCCGAACTATTGCTGGGACTGTTGGTAATGGCCGGTATATTCATCATTTTTCACTTTGATACCCGTTACAAAACCGGTATTATTACCGGGGTGGTGTCGGCCATGCTGGGTGCTATATTTCCGGTTTGCAACCGGCAACTGATGCAGCGGATGAACGCGGAAACGCTTATGACGTATGAGCTCACCGGCGGTTTTCTTGCCCTGTCTTTGCTCATGCCTTTTTATTTACAGAAATTTCCGGGCAGTCATCGGCTGCCCCTTGCCGCAGATTGGTTGTGGTTACTAGTGCTGTCCTGGATATGCTCGGTTTTGGCATTCCAACTTTCTGCCAATGCGCTCCGGAAGATATCTGCTTTTACGGTGAACCTGACCTATAACCTTGAGCCGGTTTATGGCATAGTACTGGCTTTTGTGGTATATCATGAGAACCGGGATTTGGACCAGTCGTTTTATAAAGGGTTGTTCTTTATTGTACTGGCCGTGGCCCTGCAAACGATAAAAGTTATGCGGCGACCAGTCGCAAAACCATAGCAGATCGGGTAGCTCGCTGAAAAGTAACGTGGTGATGATTGCTAAGCAGCTTTGTTGGAAATATAACGAACCAGGCTTCTTTTAGCAATGGGCAGCAGGGTTTCTTCCACGGGAAAGGTAAGCGCTGTTTCTATTGAATAAACCGCGGGGTTGGGCAATTCCTTTTTATTACGTATCAGTTCCGACTTAATGTTTTCGTAGGTATTCACTATATTTCGTTCCCAGTCTGCTATAAATTCGGTGCGGATGGTGCGGTATTTTTCATCATGTTTTTCAAAAAAGCTCAGGCGATACTGGTACACCTTGGTATTGCGGGCATGCCCTTCGTTTAAAAAGAAATAGCCCTCGTTAATCTCAAGAGGAATAATTCCAATAGGAAAAATGGTTAATTTCTCTTCAATGAACTCATAGAGTTCGGCACCATTTGAAATAGCCGATTTCATTTCAGCAGCTGAGTAGTTGATAATGTTTTCCAGTTCCTTCATCATATCATCATCTTCAACTATCTGCTGGTAAAGCAATTGCAGTTTCTCTAACTGGATGCCATTGAGTTTTTTTGGGAAATGCTCCTGCAGAAATTTTTTGTTTTCGCGGAAGGCTAACAGGTTATTATAATGAAAGATAAGATCAGACAGTTGCGGGTAAAGTTTGTTTTCGTTGAAATACCTGTTCACCTCCTGCAGGTAGGCGAGCAACGTATATTTTTTCAATTCAAAATCTATATACCCATCCGCAAACCAGGTTTCCGATAGTGCTTTCATGTGGTATAATTTAATTTTCGGTTATATGAATTTACAAAAAGCTGCTTAATATAGCCAGCATCCTGTTTATTGTGCGCCCCGCGCGGCTGGCTTACCGGCAAGCGGCCTGCTGATAACGGGTGCAGTAAGCAGCTTATTATATTGTAGCTTGTTCAGAAACTACTTACCGGGTATAAGCCAGCCGGGTTAACCATCAGAAAAGACTCACCGCCATTGAATTGCATATTAGGTGCATCAACCCTGGAAAAAACACAGGAAAAAAGATTTTTAGCAGGAAATTTGCTATAAGGACAGAATCTGAATTACATCCATCAAAATATCACCAATGAAACAATTATTTTACCTCTTGCTGCTCCCTTTTATTGTATGTACGGCAAAGGCTCAGTTAGTGCCCAAAGCAGCCTGCGGCGTATTTACCGTAGACATTTTAGACGGCAAATTAAACGGTCTTAAACCCAATGCCCGCTGGGAGGAGATAAAACAAAAGCTGCCCTGTTTTACCGCATCGGAACCCGAAGGCGCCGCCGCTAAATGCGGGGGTACCGTTTTTTATAAGGATAGGGACGTGTATTTTTTTACGGATCGCGACTATATAGAAATCGGCGAGCATTTCAAGGGGAAATTAACGGTGCCGGTAATGGGTGCTAGTCGAAACAGCCTGTTTAGCGTATTGGGTAATCCAAAATTAAAAGACGAAAGTTGGGATGCCTATGAAATGGCTTATGGAACCCTGGTGCTGCATTACAATAAGGTCAACAAGGTAAATCTGGTTCAGTTTACCACCCGCTCCGCCGATATGCTCAGCCTCTGCGACCAGCCCCATTAATATTAAAATGAAATTGGAAAGACCAAAAAGTCTTGCCGGGGTTATTGAAAGGTGAAACCAATACCCCTTCATTTGTTAAATTGCTGTTTACCGGGCTAATATTAACCGGCAGGTTTGCAGCGATGCCATATTTTTATGGGTCAATGTATCATGTTTGTGAAAATTACTGCCGTTCTGTGTCTTTTCCTGTTGATGATTTGCCGGGTAGATGCCCAGGGTACCCAATCCTGCAGCATATTGGGGCAGTCCCCCGCATCGGCTTTTCCAGTTTGCACAAAGGATACATTTGCACAATCAACTGTTCCTATCTGCACCAATAAAGGGATGGTGGTACCAGGCTGCAATGTGTCTACCGGTGATTATGCAGATAAAAACCCTTTCTGGTACCGTTTTACCTGTTACCAGGCGGGTACGCTTGGTTTCCAGATAACTCCCAATGATCTGAATGATGATTACGACTGGCAATTATTTGATATAACCGGTGTAACGGATCTGAACGCTGTGTATACAAGCCCTTCTTTGTTTGTGGTGGGTAACTGGTCGGGCAGTTCGGGTACTACCGGTGCTTCTGTAAAAGGCGTAAGCAGTGTTGAATGCGCTTCCGATCCAAAAGAGAATATCAATACCTTCAGCACGATGCCTGTCTTACAGCAACAACATGTCTATCTTCTTTTAATTAGCCATTACAGTGATAACCAGAGCGGGTATAAACTTTCTTTTGGAGATGGCACCGCGGTGATCAATGACCCCAGGTTACCGGATTTGCAAAGCGTAAAGACATCCTGCGATGCCACGGTGCTTACCTTAAAGCTGAATATGAAAATGAAATGCAGTTCACTTTCAGCAAACGGGACTGATTTTGCCATTGTGCCTGCCCTGGCTACAGTAGTGGCTGCATCCGGTGGAAACTGCAATACAGGGTTTGATATGGATTCCATTACCCTTACACTCAGTAACCCGCTGCCATCCGGCAATTATGCGCTGGTGATCAAAAAAGGGGCTGATGCAAATACCATACTGGATGATTGTGACCGGGATATTCCCGAGGGACACCATCTTCCGTTTACCATTTCCATACCACAACCCACGCCGTTAGACAGTATCACAGCACCCGGCTGCGCGCCGTCTGCCCTGCAGCTAGTCTTCGGGAAAAATATCCGTTGCAGCACTATCGCCACAGATGGCAGCGATTTTGTGATTACCGGTCCCGCCCCGGTAAGGATTGTATCCGCTATAGGTAGTTGTGGTAATAACGCCGGCAGCGCCGTCATTACATTAACGCTGTCATCGCCCATTGTAAAAGGCGGGGTTTACCAGGTTGCGGTGAAACGCGGTACGGATAACAACAATATCATTGATGAATGTGGACAGGAAACGCCGGTAGGGTCTGCCGCCAGCATTGCCTTAAAGGACACGGTGTCGGCAGCATTCAGCTATCGCCTTTTTGTAGGTTGCCGCACAGATACGGTTGTTTTTGCGCACGATGGGAATAACGGGGTTAATCAGTGGTCCTGGAATTTCAACATTTCCGGAACCAGTACCCTGCAAACTCCCACGGCTTTGTATAAGGATTTTGGAGAAAAACAGATTTTTTTGAAGGTGTCCAATGGGTTTTGCAGCGACAGTATCAGCGAAACCATCCAGCTAAACAATGCCTTAAAAGCGGCGTTTGAAACCAATGACCTGCTTTGCCCCGAGGACGCGGCCGTATTTAAAAACCGGAGTACCGGGGATATTATTGACTATCACTGGGATCTTGGTGACGGCCATAGCAGTTTCTTACAGGAACCCGTACCCGAGAATTATCCTAACACAGGCCTGGAGAAAAATTACCCGGTGCAGTTGATTGTAGAAAATAGCAATCATTGTTTTGATACGGCCCATGCTATAATAAAAGTACTACGGACCTGTTATATTGCGGTGCCAAATGCATTTACGCCAAATGCAGACGGCCTGAATGACTGGCTCTATCCCCTAAACGCCTATAAGGCAGACAATCTTGATTTTAATGTCTATAACCGTCTCGGGCAACGGGTATTTCATTCATCTGACCGCGAACAAAAATGGGATGGCACCATCAATGGACACCCGCAGCGCGCCAGCGTGTATGTATGGACACTGCGTTATACCAATCACGATACTGGGAAGAAAATATTCCTGAAGGGAACGGCCGTATTGATCCGCTGAGAGCCGG
>JBDTVE010000037.1:0-3291 GCA_040007355.1 Bacteroidota bacterium
CAGATCGGGCCCTTCTCCTTATTTGGCTGGTTAAAGAAATTTTTTCTTCGGTAAGAAATTTTTTTTGAAACCACGAAGATTTTCATTGCTAACGCATAGCTTTTTTGTAAGTGAGCAAGTCTTTATAGTGGACCAAGGCGCAATCTCTAACCCGTTCTTAAATATATACCGACTTCCGACTACTACTGACTAAAGCACTCCTTCGTCAGCAAAACTATAATACCCTTCGTTGCTTACAATGATATGGTCAAGTACTTTGATGTCGAAATATCCGGCGGCTTCTTTTATCTTCCGGGTCAGTAACTCGTCGGCGCGGCTGGGGCGTAGGTTGCCCGAAGGGTGGTTATGACAAAGTACGATGCTTACAGCATCCTCCTGCAGGGCTTTTTTCAGAATGATTCTCGGGTCGGCTACGGTACCGGTGATGCCGCCTTTACTGATGATTTCAAAATGATTTATCTTATTGGCCTGGTTTAAGAAGACAACGGCAAATACCTCGTGCTGATAATCGCTTAGCAGGGTTTGCAGGTAACGGGCAATATCCGTGCTGTTGCGGACCTGTTGTTTTTCCAGGAAACCGGAAGCCTGTCTGCGCCGGCCCAATTCCAGCGCGGCGGCAATGGCAATGGCCTTGGCTTCTCCAATACCTTTTATGGTCATGAGATCTTTTACGCTAAGACGACCCAGCTCATTCAGGTTGTTTTTGCCCAGCAAAAGCACTTCCCTGGCCAGTTCTACGGCACTTTTCTGTTTGCTTCCGTTATTGATAAGAATGGCGATCAGTTCCGAATCACTCAGGGCCAGAGGGCTTTTACCAAGTAATTTTTCACGTGGTCTGTCATCTTTAGCCCAGTCCTTAATTGAGTACTTATGCGCTTGCATACTGAAAGGTATCTTAATATTTTTATGATGGTTATTTTTTAGGGGCCGGGCACAATAGCCGAAAGCCCCAGACGTTATCCTGTTATCCAATACCTTTTGAAAACGAAAATCCGATTTTATGAAACGTACTACTACCTTTAACAACCTGGGAGGGTTACAATCTCTTCTTTTCTGTGCAGGCATTTACGCCGTCTCACTTTTCTTTTCCATTTTTGTCTGTTCTGCTGTATTTTATGCATTTAATCCCAAAAAGGGAAATATGCAAAATATAACACAGGTAACCAGCCAGGAAAAGGTCATGTTTGCCTCCGTGGGCAAATAAGCAACGCATAAACGGTTATGTATAAGACCGGTGCAATTAATAACGGGCTAAAACTTCCGGAGGATTTTTATTTCTCCGCTGAAGCTTTATCTTCGCCGCACCAACAGGTCTACTTATGCATAGTTCGGTAAAGATATTTTCGGGTACCGGTTCCCAGTATCTCGCAGAGAAAATCGCCCAGCAATACGGCGCCCCGCTGGGAAAATGTATTACCCAGAAATTCAGCGATGGCGAATTTCAGCCTGTTTTCCAGGAAAGTATCCGAGGCGACATGGTTTTCCTGGTTCAAAGTACGTTCTCACCCTCCGATAATATTCTTGAACTATTATTGATGATCGATGCCGTTCGCCGGGCATCGGCTTATAAAGTGGTAGCCGTTATCCCATATTATGGGTATGCCCGCCAGGACCGGAAAGATAAGCCCCGGGTGGCCATCGGTTCCAAACTGATTGCTAATATGATAGTGGCGGCGGGAGCAGACAGGGTGATAACCATGGACTTACACGCACCGCAAATACAGGGATACTTTGATATCCCCGTAGACCACCTGGACAGCTCCGCTATTTTTATTCCCTATATTGAGAATCTGAAACTGGAAAATCTTACCTTTGCGGCCCCCGATGTGGGAAGCGCTAACCGGATACGCGAAATTGCCAGCTATTTTAATGCCGAAATGGTGATTTGCGATAAGCACCGCAAACGGGCAAATGAAATTGCTAGTATGGTGGTAATAGGAGAGGTGGAAGGCCGGGACGTGGTGCTGATAGATGATATCTGTGATACGGGGGGAACGCTGGCAAAAGCTGCCGGTCTTTTAAAAGAAAAAGGCGCCCGGAGTGTAAGAGCATTGTGCACTCACCCGGTTTTGAGCGGTAACGCTTATGCCAATATTGAAAATAGTGTATTGGAGGAACTGGTGGTTTGTGATACCATTCCGTTAAAACAACAAACACCCAAAATAAAAGTGCTGAGCGTGGCGGAATTGTTTGCGGTAGCCATCAGGAACGCATTCGAAAATAAAAGTATTACCAGCCTGTTTATTCACTCGCAACTGAGGAATAAATAAATATCAATCGTAAACAAAAACACCATATAAAAAATGAAATCAATTACAATCGAAGGACAACTGAGGACCGAAACTGGAAAGAAAGCCACCCAGCAACTTCGCTCTCAGTCACTGGTGCCCGGTGTAATTTATGGCGGTGCAGAAGAAGTGAATTTTTACGCTCCTGCAGCGGCTTTTAAATCGCTCGTGTACACCAGCGCCTTCCAGCTGGCTGAGGTTAAGCTTAACGGCAAGACCTACAAGACAATCCTGAAAGATCTTCAGTTTGATAAAGTGGACGATAGCCTCATCCATATAGACCTGATGGAACTGGTAGAAAGCAAAAAAGCAATTGCCACTATTCCTTTAAAATTTACGGGAACCGCCACAGGCGTTAAAGACGGCGGTAAACTGATAGTAAAAATGAAGGCATTAAAAGTAAAGACATTCCCCAAATACCTCCGGGAAAATATAGAGGTTGATTTAACCAATCTTGAATTGAATGGTAATATCAGAGTGGAGGATGTAAAGCTGGATAATTATGAAATCCTGAACTCACCCCGTATACCCCTGGCTTCCGTGGTATTAACCCGCCAGTTAAAACAGGAAGAAGCTGCCGCACCGGTTGCCGGCGCTGCCGCTCCCGCTGCAAAAGCTGCCGCACCCGCCAAAGCTGCCGCACCGGCCAAAGCGGCTGCACCTGCAAAAGCGGCTGCACCTGCAAAAGGATCAAAATAATTTTTATACAAAACATAATTACGGAAGTCCTGCCCTGGTGGCGGGACTTTTTTTATTTTCGCTGCTATGAATAAATACCTGATTGTTGGACTGGGCAATATAGGCGCGGAATATGATCATACCAGGCATAATATAGGTTTTGATGTAGTGGATGCATTTGTACAGAAACAAGCAATATCTTTTCGTATTGACCGTTTGGCAGAAGTTGCGGAATTAAAAATAAAAGGCCGGCCGGTTATCTGTATAAAACCATCTACGTACATGAACCTGAGCGGCAAGGCTGTGAAATACTGGCAGGATGCAA
>JBDTVE010000038.1:0-7948 GCA_040007355.1 Bacteroidota bacterium
GATCATTTTACTCAGAAATATTTTTTTCCGTTAAATGGTTGTTTTAAAGCGATGGCCAGGGACTTTGATAACGACGGCAACCTGGATATTGCATCGATCGCTTTTTTTACTGATCCTAAAAAGAAAGAGGAAGGATTTGTATACCTGCACAATAAAGGGGGATTGGTTTTTCAACCTTATACTTTTCCCGAAGCTGCCCTGGGACATTGGCTTACAATGGATGTAAATGATCTCGACGGGGATGGGAAACCAGATATCATTTTGGGTAATTTTAATTTTAGTGTACCAGGAAATAAAGACACCTTAAATGTAAAGACTCCATCTTTTCTATTGTTGAAAAACAGGACAAACAGATAACAGCATGTCTTATAGTAAAATTTAATTTGGGATCGGCCAGATAAGTCAATTTTTTTAGCATTAATTCTGCAACACACACATTAATATCAACTTATTATGAAAAAACAACTGCTACGGTTTCTTCTGTTAACTACAACCTGTATGCAGTTACTGAGCGCTGTCCATGCACAGGAAATAATAGATTACAAAGGCTTTCCACAGTGGAGCTGGCAAAAAGAAGATTCGACGGAATATTATATTTACACGCCTTCCAACATCCAGGCTGGTAAACGCTACCCGATTGTACTTTTCCTGCATGGCTGTTGTGGTACCGACAATCACGCGACGCTACGCAATGCAGTAGATCCACCCGTAAGAGCATGGCATAATTTCGGTGAAAATACGCAGTCCGTTCCTACCTATATCATCGCCCCCGGCACATCCCGCGGGTGGAGGCAGCATTTTACTGCTTTAAAAAAGGTAATGGATGATCTTATTAAAAACAAACAAGGAGATCCGCAAAGAGTATATATTACGGGTTTCTCAATGGGTGGAGCAGGTACCTGGGATTTTATTACGAGGTATCCCGGCTTTTTTGCCGCCGCTATTCCATTAGGTGCGAATGCCAACGCTGATGCCGTAAAAGCTATCAATATTCCAATCTGGACCAGCATCGGCGAATTGGATCCCAACGCAAAAAAATTGCGCGCAAGTGTGACCGCTTTGAGAAATGCCATTGGTGATTATGTGGATTCAAATCAGAGTTGGGTAACAGGATCGAACCCGCGCTTTACTCAATTTACGGGCATGGGTCACGGCATACAATGGAAAGCAGTAACAAAGCAGGACATCACAGGTTGGGCTTACAGTAAATTAAATAATGGCAACAACTATCCGAATGTGGTTTTTATAACACCAACGTACAGACAAAAAATCAGAAAGGGAAGCATGGTAGATAGCGAAGTAAATGCGTTTGATAGCGACGGCGGTATCAGAAAAATAATGGTGTACATTAACAATGTTTACCTTAAAACCATTAATAAAACGCCCTATAGATTTTCTTTTAAAGCTGGTGATGGTGATACCAAAATAGAGGCAACCGCATATGATGATAAAGGGAAAACGGCTACCGCTACCACCTGGATAAAAGCAGATAATAAACCAACGTTATCTACTGCAGTTTTACCTTATGCAAGACAAGGTGCATTATACAATAGCAGGATAATGGCATCGGGAAATGGGCATCTTAGGTTTGGAGTGAACGAGGCTTTACCAAAAGGGTTGATTTTATACCCGGATGGCTTGATCAAAGGCTTGCCTTCGGAAACAGGAACATTTATAATTAAAGCCAATATAAAAGATGAAGATGGAGATGAAACAAATATCAACCTTCCATTAGAAATAAAAAACAAAAGGGTCAATGAATTGATTCCGCGGGAAGTAATAACAAATGAAGGAAAGAAACTGCCCGTTTCAAAAATGATATATGGTGAAACACCAAATTTCAATAGCCGCGATACGGTGTTTTCAACAGATACTGATGAACTTAATTTTAGCGGGCTTGGTAATTTCTATGGGCTCAGTTTTATAAAGACAGACCCTTCAGACGCAAATAATAAGGACAATGATTATCTTTCATTCACGATAGATCAGGATGCCGAGCTATTAGTAGCATATGAAAAAACTGGTAAACAGTTTTCTTCTACAATACCCTCATGGCTGGAAAGTTTTACCAAAATTGATAATGCCGAAATTGTAAACCAATACCGCTACTATGGTATCTATTCAAAAAAATTAAAAAAAGGAACCATCACTCTTCAGGGCGCAGATGCAAAAAATAATAAAGTGCAAAGTAATTATTTCTTAATGTTTCGTGGCCTGTCAGCCCAGGTAGATCTTACCCCGGAAATTAATACAACTGCTTTACCATCTGCAGCCAGCCAACAATATTATTCGCAACAGTTAACTGCGCTTTACGGACACGGACATATACATTGGGATATCAGCGGACGTTTGCCCAAAGGAATGAGGCTATCCGATACCGGCAGTTTATCTGGAATCCCTGAAGCGAAGGGAACTTTCAGCATCCAGGTAATTGCCAAAGATGACACAAAGAAAAAATCAACTGCAAATTTAAAGCTCGTAGTTAAGTAGTACTGTTTAACTACCTCAGAACGCTGATACTTAAATCATAATACCTCATGAATAAGAAAAATGTATTTCTATTCTTTTTTGTTAGTTTTTGCTGCATTGAGAAATCAACCGCTCAGATTATCATTCCCTTATACGCGGATAGTATTCCTAATAGCAGGCCTTCCAATATTCGTGAAAAAAGTGATACCAATAGGCAAACAGGTATTATAGTAATCAGTAAAGTTGTTACCCCAACACTAACTGCATATTTACCTTCTCCCGAAAAAGCTACTGGGTGTGGTGTGGTTATCTGCCCAGGTGGGGGTTATTGGGTACTTATTGGAAATCATGAAGGTTCCGACATCGCCAAAAAGCTGAGTGAAATGGGTATTGCGGCTTTTGTATTAAAATACCGGCTGCCCAATTCGGATATTATGGAAAATAAAGAAATAGGTCCATTGCAGGATGCACAGCAGGCTATAAAGATTATCAGGGAGCATGCAAAAAGCTGGAACCTTGATCCTGCTAAAATCGGCATCATGGGGTTTTCAGCAGGCGGTCACCTGGCAGCTACAGCAGGAACCCATTTCTCTAAAGCATTGGTTCCTAACAAACAAAATACCAGCCTGAGGCCCGACTTTATGGTATTGGTTTATGCAGAAATAAGTTTCCAGGAAAATATCGGTGTAAAAGGGGCATGGGAGCCTCTTTTAGGCAAGAGTCCTTCCGATGATAAATTGAAGGAATATTCCAATGAATTACAGGTAAGTAGTCAGACGCCACCCACATTTAT
Organism: Bacteroidota bacterium; assembly: GCA_040007355.1. Lineage (GTDB taxonomy): Bacteria > Bacteroidota > Bacteroidia > Chitinophagales > Chitinophagaceae > JACMLD01. The sequence continues at coordinate 3,263 of JBDTVE010000038.1, forward strand.
TATCCAGGCGGCTGATGACAAAAGTATTCTTCCCAAACAAAGCATTGCTTTTTTTGAAGCATTATTGGAAAAGAAAGTACCGGTTGAACTTCATATTTATGAAAAAAGCGGTCACGGATTCGGCGCCCATTTACTGAACACAAATGAGGAATGGATAGATCGGTGCAGGAACTGGCTTGTGATGAATAAGTTTATCACTTCCCATGAGTAAAAGCAAAATGACAACCTGTTGTGATGAATGACATTCATAAGATTTTAACTTACAATGGTTTTAATGCAACGAACCAAGGGAATCGTTCATATTTCCCTTTATACCCAGTGAGCTTTACATCCGGATTTTTTCCGGAACCAGGTCAAATTTTCATTCATTTCTATTGAAGGACGATCCTGTCTGGTTATCGGGAGGTATTTAAATACCATTGCTTTAAATTACCCCCGGTCTGCTGGGTCTGTACCAATACAGTCATATACCGGATTTATTTCGCTAAAACCTAACCGACAAGTGTACCACTTGAACCTGGAATGCTGTTCAACGTAAGTTTTGAAAAGCCAACTGCAACAAAATCGGCGGAAGCTATAATATCTTAAAAATCTGCCAAACCGAATAGGCAGAAAAATCGCCGTTGCAGGATTTGCACAACTACTCATGCGCGATTTTGCTGTTTATATTTAATTGGTCTTTAAATAATGCAACACCAGATAATCAAAGGCCGGGATTAAAAAACAGTAGGATTCTTAATTAACTGTTATGTTCTGTACTATACCTGTAAATTTGGGAGAATGAATTATAGGCATTACCTTTCAAACTGTAATGTGTAGCCTACCTGAGTTAGCGGGTTTAAGCAATCTCGATTCTAAATACGGTTCTTTTTGTAAAGAAATACATGCTTGTCATATTTTCTTGACCGTAATAATAAAAGTTATGAATTTTAATATAATAATATCCCGCTGCGTATCTTTTTTTTATGAAAAAATGTGAAATAGTCATGTCTTATCGATTCAATTCTTATCCTTTGGTTCATGGATGTAGCAAATTAATAGTAGCTATAGTATGCTTATTATCGACAAATAATCCTGTGCTGGGTCAACAAAAAATAGCTGAATTTCAAAATGAAATCTTTTGGAAGGTAAATAGTGCAAATGGTATAACCTGGAATCTGGCTAATGAAAGACGACTTCCCCGTGACGACAGAATGGAAATGGATGGGCAACAGGTTGCAGCCATTGTTCAATATAAGGTCGACAGAAGGAAGCAGGTGTCTGTTTCAAGAGATGTTATTTTCCCACAATTGCGGAAATTTATCAAAAGCACAGATCAAAACTCAGCTAATTACAGGGCTTATCTTAGGGATACATATAATGATGATTTATTGCCAGTGATAAATATGGCAGGCCGGACATTTGTACCAGGCGTTCTGGATTCAATTTGTATTCAGGGAAAATTGACCTTGTATCATCATCAGAGAGATGGAATACGCATAACCAGATGTTTTTTCCCTTCCATGAAGAGCAGGCTGTTCGTTGAAAAATGGGTATTAACAAATACGAGCGATAGCGTCAAACACCTGAAAATTGGACATACAACCTTAAGCCAGGAAGAAGATGGAATCTATGGATTGTATAAAAGAAAGGTTTATTGTGATGCATTGAAAGAGGTATCTATCAATCCCGGCCAAAATTATGAATTTGCCATCTATTTTTCGGCACACAGAGAAGGCGATGTAGATGAAATGGAGACGCAGACTGAAGCAGAGAAAGGAAGAAATAATTTTCTGGATAGCATACATAGCAAGCTCATTTTAGAAACACCGGATAGTACTATCAATACACTTTTTTACTTTTCTAAAATTCATGCGGCAGAAAGTATTTATCAATCCAAAATTGGCCTGATACATTCACCGGGTGGCGGAACTTACTATGCTGGAATATGGGCAAATGACCAGGGAGAGTATACTGCCCCTCTTTTTCCATATCTCGGTTATAAAACAGGAAATATTGCCGCGATGAATGCATATCGGATGTTTTTGAGAAATATTCCGAAAGGTGACGCTAAAATATGGGCATCATTTGAGATGGAGGGTGATTTGCCCTGCTGTTCCAGTGACAGAGGTGATGCTGCAATGTTATCCTTTGGTATTTCCCATTTCTTGTTGGCATCAGGTAATAGGCAATATGCAAAGGAACTGTGGCCATTGATTGAATGGTGTGTTGGTTATTGCGAAAAAATGAAAACACCTGACGGTGTTATTGCTTCAATGAGCGATGAATTGGAAGGCAGGTTTCCTTCCGGTACTGCAAACCTATCCACTTCATGTTTATACTATGGTGCATTACGTCAACTGGCGGTGTTAGGGAAAGCGATGGGGAAGGATAAAAAGCTGATCGATGAATTTACAAACCATGCAAACCAGTTAGCCCTAGCTATTGAAAAATATTTCGGTTCAGTTGTAGAAGGTATTGAAACATATAAGTATTATAAAGAGAATACAACGCTGAGAAGTTGGATATGCCTTCCGTTGGTGATGGGAATACAAAATAGAAAAGCTGGAACATTAGACGCTTTGTTTACAAAACTTTGGACAGACAATGGTGTTCGTATAGAAAGCAATTCCGGTGTTGAGAAAGGCAGGGAGGTGTTTTGGGATCGGGGCACCCTTTATGCGTTTAGGGGAGCATTCAAGGCAGGTGCCGCTGAAAGGGCAATTAAAAAGCTGGAGGCTTTTTCAACAACCAGGCTGAAAGGTTTTCATGTTCCCTATGTAGTGGAAGCGTGGCCTGAAAATGGGATGGCACACCTTTCCGCGGAAAGCGCATTGTATTGCAGAATATTCACAGAAGGTATTTTGGGAATTGTACCAACTGGTTTTAACTCTTTTACCATTCAGCCCCATTTACCAGCAGACTGGAAGAAATTCAGCATTAAAAAGATAGCAGCATTCAACAAAAATTTCGATATATCAATAAAAACGACTGCCGCCAACGAAATGGAAGTAACCATTGACTGGCCTGGAGGGAGGATTAATAAAAAAATCGCGAATGGTGAAATACTTGCGGTGAATTTTGATGGCAGATAATAGAAAATAATAAAATGAAATTATTCCTGCTTAGTTTTATAATGGTTTTCTCAATAACCTATGGTAATAAAGAAAAAATAAGCGAACCAGGCTTACCATTCTATGGTAAATTCAAAGAGATACCCGCTAATGCTATTACACCTAAAGGCTGGTTAAAACAATTCCTGCTTAATCAGCGAGATGGGCTAACAGGGCATTTGGAAAAGGCCGGTTACCCATTTAATACAGTAGGTTGGGCTGCCGACAGCATTCCGCGCAACAGAAGTATTGAAAAGTGGTGGCCATATGAACAGAATGGCTATTGGGTAGATGGAATGCTGCGTTGTGGTTTGTTATTGAATGACACTATGTTGTTGAATAAAGCGAGGAAAAGCATTTATTATGTTTTAAATCATCCGGATCCATCTGGGTTTTTAGGACCGTTGTTTATGAAACCCAGCTATGAAAGAGATAGATGGGCTTATGTGGTTTTCTTCCGGGCATGGATGGCTGAATATGCTGCTACCAAAAACCAAAAGCTATTGGAAGCAATAAAAAGGCATTATCTGTCCGATCGGTTTCCTTATACTAACAATCGGGAGTCTGTAAATTCTGAAATAATACTTTGGGCTTATGCACAGTCTGGTGATACAGCATTGCTGCATTTTGCGCAGGATATTTATCGAAACTCAAACGAATTAAACAGTAAGACAGTTGTGTCAGATATTAGCTTTTTAAAAGATACGGCTGCAACAGGAGAACATGGCGTTACTTTTCTTGAAAAAGCAAAGCTCGGTGCTATTCTATACATGTATACTGGAAAAAAGGATTATTTGCAACCAAGTATTGCGGCATTTAAAAAGCTCGATAAATATCATATGCTGGTAGATGGTGTGAATGTTTCATCAGAACATCTTGAAAATGTAACTACACAAGAATCGCATGAAATATGTGACATATCTGATTTTATCTGGAATGCTGGCTATCTATTAATGGCAACTGGTGATGCATCTTATGCAGACAAAATTGAAAAAGCTGCATTCAACGCCGCACCCGGTTCTGTTACAAAAAATTTTACAGCCCTTCAATATTTTTCTGCCCCTAACCAGGTGATCGCAGCACGTGGTAGTTTTATACGCGGGGGCGGTGATCAAATGCGGTATGCGCCCAATCCCGGAACAGAATGCTGCCCCGGGAATGTAAACAGGATGATGCCAAATTTTGCGATACACTCCTGGATGTCAGATTCCCATGGTGGAATTGTTGCTACAACCTATGCACCTTCTTCCGTTACCTATCCTGTAGGTAAGGAAAATACCATCGTAACCATTGATGAGGACACCCGATATCCATTTAGTGACAATATCGATTTCACATTTCATCTGAAAGAAAAAACTGCTTTCACCTTTTATATTCGCATTCCTCAGTGGTGTAAAAATGCCAGGGTATTGATTAATAATAAAGCTGTGAATACAGCGCTAAAGCCAGGCACCTATGTCCCACTAAAGCGGGAGTACAAGGAAGGGGATAAAATAGCAATTACCTTACCTTCGGAAGTTTCACTCACCCACGGAGTAGAGAAGGGCATTACCGTTGTCCGCGGCCCACTTGTGTACGCGCTCAAAATAGAAGA
>JBDTVE010000039.1:0-4761 GCA_040007355.1 Bacteroidota bacterium
CCCAGTTATAGTTGTACCTGGACGCAAAACTTGAACAATTGGGCTTATGTGCAAATCAATCAAACAACTTCTCATCCGTCCGTATCCTTTTACGAAATGCCGGTTCAGTTGAAGTTCGTAAATGCCACCAGGGATACGCTTATAACGGTAAACAACCAGCGCAACGGAGAAATTTTTTGGATAAACCCCGGTTTCCTGGCAGACACTATGCTGGTTGACCCCAATCTGTGGATTCTTACAAAAAATAGGAATGTTCAACGCCTGACAGTAAAAAGCACAACCCAAAACGATATCAAGATTTATCCCAATCCAATTACGGACTACCTGAAGATTTCAATGCTCAACCCCACCGGATCGCAAACCAGGATACAGCTTTTTAATGCAGTTGGCCAACTGGTTTATTCAATGGACAAAAAACTAACCGGCCAGGATGAATTGTTCATCATTCCTGTTGGCCGCCTTGCCGGGGGCGGGTATGTACTGCAGGTTTCAAATGATAAAAACATGCTGGTAAAAAAAGTTGTTGTGCGATAACAGGACGTTCGTGCAATGCAGCCGAATGGGCTAAAAAGATGGTCGAAACAAAACAAGCGATTCTTTATCCCAGTAATATACCAGATCTGTCCCGTTTAACGCGACATGCACCGAATCGGTAAAATTAATTCCCGTGCGAACCCTTGCGTCTATTGAATGGCTGCGGACGATAGCAGCAGGGTAAATAAAGATGCCCTGCGGACGGTTTTCCGGTTTTATAGCACCTTTCACCGCAGCAGCAGAATCGGACGACAAATAGTTAATGGCAACGATGCCCCCCGTGTCAATACGATGCATAAGCAATGCTTCTGCGAAACCGTTCCGCATCACCTGCGCGCCCTTGTACTCTTCGGGTATATTGATTAGATAGAGTTTTTTACCGGGCTGTTTAACAGCGGCAACACTGCGAATAACAGCAGACGCCATCTGGCCACTTATTCGCCAGATAAAAACGCTCTCGTAAAAAAAGAAAAGGAAATAAAAACCAACCAGTCCGGTAACCGTGCGCCGGAGGCGCGGACCTTTTAACAAAGCAACCAGATAGGCTATCCATATACAAAGAAAAAAAGAGGAAAAATAGAATACCCGGTCCCCTTCGTAGGTGCGGGTGCTTATACCAAACAGGGCTGGTATGATGCAGGAAACAAATGTGATAACAGTCATACGGACAAAACCCTGAGATCGGCTGTCTTTTTTTTTAATGATGCAACCGGCATACCACGCAATACCCAATAGCATGATAATAAAAAAACCTACCAGCAAACCGGAAGACTGTGAAGGCGGCAGGAATAACCGGCCAGCCGTTTTAAAAAATTTTATGCAAATCCCAGCCACCGATGACGAAAACATTTTGCTTCCATAAGGCCCCCATACGGCACCGGCGATGGCTGCGTGCAGTATTATATTAGTCAACAAAGCCAGCAAATACCCGCCTGCCAATGGCACCAGTTTCCTGTTCGATCCCCCCCGCCTGGAATACAGGAGCAGCAAGATGATAAGCGGCAAAGGAAGAATTGTTTCATATCCGCACAATCCAATAAAATAAAACAAACCTGACAAAACACATTTTTTCAAATGGCTGATATCCAAAAAAACAACCAGGAGAGAAAGAAGGCCAAAAAAACCGGATAACACGATTCCCCTGCCTATGGCCCAAATCACAGCTTCATTGTGGAACGGATACACAAGAAATAACAGCGCGGCAAGCCAGGCAAAAAAAAGCCTGTTGCCTACAGGGGCAAACACCGGCAACAGACAAATACGATACAACAAAAAAGCTGAACTGCCATGAATCAACACATTAAAAACATTGTAATAAACCGGGTTAAGTCCACCGGTTAAATACGAACCATAGAGGCTGATATCCGACAAAGGCCTGAAAAAATCTCTGATGAAAAAAATTTTTTGATAAACGATTCGGTACAGCACCAGGAAATCATCCGAAGCAAAGCCCTTATCAAGAACAGGAAGGAATAGCAGGAACGATACTAACAGGAAAAAGCAATAAACCAGTATGTATATTTTAACTGACTGTTTACCTGGAATGGGCATTTGCATGATTAAATTTTGCTGGTTAATGTTACCAGGGGTTTTCCAGGTCTTCTTTAACAAAATCGTGATTCCTTGTTTTAAAATAAGAAGTGTCACCTGCCTTTAATCGAATAGAGGACTTACCAGCCTTTCGTGATATCCATCCAAGCGGTACTACGATAAGAATAAAGACAACAACCAGTATTATTTTATTCATCACAAAACCTATACCCTCTCCCAGTTTCATCCATAACCAGTGAATGCCGTTTGCCGCAGGCGGTATAAACAAGCCGGTCAAACCAATTATACCTGCCATCAGCAACAAAGACGGCTTTTTATAATACCAATACAAGATTACCAATGCCAATACCAACACTAAAATTGTTTCCGTTTGCTTATGCCCTTGTGTCTTTTTCATTAGAACAGGGTATAAATAAATGGTGCAATTGCCGAAGTGCCTCCTAGTACAATAAGCGCTCCCAGGATAACTAGTGTTATAATAAGTGGCGCCAGCCACCATTTTTTCCTGGCCATCAAAAACCGCCACAGGTCTTTCACAAAATCCATATCAATTTTTTAAATATTGAGGAAATTTTACTGAAAGATACTGGTTTAATTTATCAAAAATTATTTCGCCCACTTTTGCAGCACCTTCGTTGGTATAGTGCATACTGTCGTAATAATAAAGGGTATCCCGGGGCATCAGCCCGGCCAAATCAACACAACAAACATTTTTTTCGCGGGATACCTGCCGGGTAATATTGTTGAAAAGTTCTAGTTTTTTCCAAAGCAGCACGCCATTTTCGTTTTCATTAAATGCATGAAAATCGATAGCAGGATTCCCTTCACCGAACGTTCCGTCGCCAAAGATCAGTGGCTGTGTTACAAACACGGGTTGCATGCCATTTTTAAGGCAGTATTCTATTAATTCCGACAAACGTTTCCTGAATGAAGGCAGCAGACTACCTTGCTTTTGCAATGCCGAATCTATATATATCCCGGAGAGGTTTATCTTCTTAAAGTTTGTAAAATTCCAGCCGCCATTATCCGTAAAGATCGCCGTGGGATAAATACTTCTTTTCAGGTCTGTAAAAAAATTTAGTGTCTCGCTGTTATAATGGAGCCATTTCCAGGTGTTGTATAAAAAGCCCTTTTTTACCGGAGAATCAATCTCATTGAGATCATCCCGGTCAATTTCATTTATACCTATCAGAAAGATAACTACGGTGGGCTTGAAGTTAATGGCCGGAAGATAGTTCTTTAAAAAATTCAGGTGTCCGTAGGTAGAGTTGCCATCGAGCCCTGCGTTGTTGATCCAAACCGGTGTAAACCGTTTTCGCAACTGTTCTCCTAACCGGTCGGTCCAGGTTTTACCTTCTGTTAAAGCGGTGCAGGCAGTTGTGCTGCCACCGACCGTCAGTATTGATAATCGCCGGTTAATATCTGCCGGCGGGTCTTCGCCGCGGAAGCCGATGCTGTTACGCCTGTTAATAACGCGCCGGTCTAACCGCCTGTTCTGAACATTGCGCAGGTGATAGGTACTATTGGTTGCAAGTTGCCATTTATCACCCATTATCTTTCTTTGAAAAGGATAAAAAAAACGCAATAATATTTCCAACGCAATAATGGTTATTACGAGGAGGTAACCAGCATACAAAATATGTCTCTTAATCTTGATTGTTCTTATTCCCATGTAACATGTATTATTGTTTTACATCATCCTATCCAATCGCAGGAGGCGCATTGATAACGGGCATTAATAGTGCTTTAATCCAAATCCGGCATTTGCCGTCTTGTATTTGCTTCCTTCCAGGCAGGTTGCTTCTTTTTGTCAAAAATAAAATTGCCCATAACAAGGTAATCCATGCCGGTACGCATAAAGCATCGGTAAGCTTCCTGTGGTGTGTTTACGATGGGTTCCCCCCGCACATTGAAACTGGTATTAACCAGCACCGCACAACCCGTTAATTGCTTAAAAGATTGCAACAACTCCCACAACAAAGCGTTTGTTTCCTTATGCACCGTTTGTATTCGTGCTGAATAATCCACATGGGTAATGGCCGGCAGGTCGCTTCGTTCAAAATAGAGTTTATCAGCCAACGGGAGATCGTCATACCCAGCCGGCATTGGCAGGCGTCTTGATTCTTTTACCGGTTTTACGAACTGCATATAAGGGGATGGTTCCTGTAATTCAAAGTATTCCTGTACATCGTCCGCCAGTACTACAGGTGCAAAAGGCCTGAACCCTTCCCGTTGTTTTATTTTTAGATTCAGCTTTTTTTGCATTCCGGGATTACGCGCGTCGGCTAAAATGCTTCTTGCGCCCAGGGCCCGCGGGCCAAATTCCATCCTTCCCTGGAACCATCCCACTACATTCCCCGCTGCCACCAACTTCGCTGATGCCGCGGCAATATGTTCAAAACCAGCTTCGGCCTGCCAGATGGCATTGAATGGGTTAACCGCGATGGCAATTTCCGTGTCGGAATAAGCAGGCCCCAGGTAAGAACCCTGCAAGGCGTCCTGTTGCCCCGTCCCTGTTCTGGGCGCATTGTAATAAATATGAAAGGCGGTATAGGCCGCGCCCAGGGCGCCGCCGGCATCGCCCGCAGCAGGTTGAATATAAATCTTATCAAAGATACCGGCCTCCTGCAATTGTCCGTTTGCAACACAGTTCAGTGCTACCCCGCCGGCCATACA
>JBDTVE010000040.1:0-4719 GCA_040007355.1 Bacteroidota bacterium
CCCGGTATGCATTCCTGTTCCAACTGGATCCAACGGATTATAAAAGCTGGGCTACTGGCTTGCGAAAAGCAGGCTATGCCACCAATTACCGGTATGCGCAAATACTGGTTAAGCTTATTGAGGATTATAAACTGGAACAATATACCTTAATAGCCATGGGGCAATTGTCGCTATCAACAGAGGCCCTGGCGGCAAACGCACCCGGTGGCAACACTTCTTCCATCGTAGTACAGGCAACAAACCCCGGCGCAACATATATTACCATACCCCGTCCAATAGCCGTAAACAGGATAATAATGCCGGTGCCCGCAGTTATATACCCCCCCGGCGAATTTAATATTAACAGAACAAGGGTGGTGTTTGCAAAAGAAGGCACTGCATTGCTTTCGGTGGCAGAACAATACCATCTTTCTTTTGCGCACCTGCTCGATTTTAATGACCTTGATGACGGAGATATTTTAAAAGCAGGCCAGCTTCTTTTCCTGCAACGCAAGCGCAAAAGCGGCGATGTTGAATTTCATTCCGTGCAGGACGGGGAAACCCTATACGGTATCTGCCAGTCCGAGGGTATCCGTCTGGAAAGCCTGCTGGCATATAATATCCTGACTGCCGGTATGCAACCTGCAACAGGAGAAAAATTATACCTGCAGGCAAAGGCAAGTGCGCGTCCCCTGCTGGCGGAAGAAAAAACAGTTGTGCTGAAAGAAGTTTTTACCGGTATTGTGCCTGCACCGGTGCCCATGCCTGATTCAACCACGCATATTGTGCAAACCAGGGAAACCCTGTATAGCATCTCCCGGAAATATGGGGTTAGTCTTGACCAGCTAAAAACCTGGAATAAACTGGATTCACTTGATCTCAGGATTGGCCAGCAATTATTGATATATAGTAAATAATACAAAGTTGTTCAGAGAACATTGAATATTCCGTTAAACAACCCAAAACCATTTCTATTGATGCAAACGCTACGTGTTCACGACAAGGAATTTGAACCCTATTTGTCCGCTGAGGTGATTGCGCGTAAAGTTCAGCAAATGGCGGATGCCATCAATAAAGATTATACCGGAAAAAAGCCGCTTTTTATAGCAATATTAAATGGTTCTTTTATTTTTGCTTCGGATTTGTTCAAAAGCATTTCCATTGAAGCAGAAATCTGTTTTATCAAACTGGCCTCGTACAAGGGAACCCGGTCCAGCGGCCAGGTAATAACGGCAATAGGCCTGGATACCGATATCATTGACCGGCATGTCATTATCCTGGAGGATATAGTTGATACCGGTAAAACCCTGAGTGAATTCTTACCTCAATTGCATCATCAGCAACCCGCATCCCTGGCCATAGCAGCCCTGCTACACAAGCCTGAAGCAACTGTTTATGCCATTAAGATCGATTACCTCGGCTTTTCCATACCCAATAAATTTGTGCTGGGCTACGGGCTGGACTATGACGGCCTGGGCAGAAATATTAAAGAAATATACCAACTGGTAGGATAAATACGTTTTATTAGCCAATGCATATGCCTTGGTTTTCAAGGAGTAACCATGCAATTGTGCCAGATATCCGGTTGAAAAATGTAAGCACCATACTGCTGAGCCTGTTGATCACCTTTTCACTAACTGCGCAATACTACCTGCGGGGCGAAGTAAAGGATGAAAGCAGTACGCCCCTTCCTAACACCAGGATTATACAACTTTCCACAGGTTATGTATATTATACCGGCAGCTCCGGAGGGTTTGGAATCGTTTCCTCCAGACAGGAAGATTCTGTGGTGGTTTCCTATGACGGATACCAGGAACAAAGGCTTAAATTATCGGCCAGCAATTACATCAATATTACACTCAAAATGCAGCGGATGGTAGGCAATCTGCACAAAAGCAGGCTGGTGTCTGTTACCAAAGACATGCGTTGGGACGAGCGGCACAACTGGTCGGTGGGAGGGGAAACCTACAGCAATTTGCTGGAAAATGAATTTATACCCGCAAAAAAATATCCGGAAACTGGCTTTGCCATCAATACAGACAAGGCTTCTTATAGCAATGTTCGGCGGTTTATTAATATGGGCAGCACCGTGCCACCCGACGCCGTGCGCATTGAAGAAATGCTGAACTATTTTAACTTCGGATACAAAGAACCACCCAAAGACAGTGTTTTTAATTTTGATTCCTATATCAGCTCCTGCCCCTGGAACGCCGACAATGAACTATTCTTTTTAAAAGTTTGTGCCAGGAAAGTTAATCTTGATACGGTTCCACCCAGCAACCTGGTTTTTTTAATTGATATATCAGGCTCCATGGACATGCCCAATCGCCTGCCTTTGCTGAAATCAGCATTTAAGCTGATGATAAATAACCTGCGTGAAAAAGATACGGTATCAATCGTGGTATACGGAAGTACCGTTGGCGTATGGCTACAGCCTACCTCCGGAAAAGAAAAAGAAAAGATATCAAAAGCGGTGGAAGATTTGTACCCCGGCGGTTCAACACCCGGAGCTTCTGGTATACAGGCTGCTTACCAGCTTGCAAAAAGTCAGTTTATACGAGGTGGTAATAACCGGGTTATACTGGCCACCGATGGTGATTTTAATGTAGGACAGACAAACGAGGATGACTTGGAAAATATGATCACACAGCACCGCCAGTCGGGGATCTATTTAACCTGCCTGGGTGTAGGTATGGGCAATTATAAAGACTCCAAACTGGAAATACTGGCAAAAAAAGGCAACGGCAATTTTGCTTACCTGGACAATGAAAAGGAAGCCGAAAAAGTGCTGGTAAAAGAACTCACACAAACCCTGTATACCGTGGCCGATGACGCCTACCTGAGCATTAAGTTTAACCAGAAACTGGTAAAGGAATACCGGCTGATTGGGTTCGACAATAAATTAAAAGCGGTAGCAGATTCTTTAAGTGAACTGGAGGGTGGTGAAGTAGGTTCCGGACACACCCTGATGGCTATATTTGAGATCACACCCACCTATGCCAATATTTCGGGAACTGACAATTTTGAACGACCGCTTTTCGCGAATACAGTTGTTAATTACCGTTGTCCAAAAGATTCCACCAGGCGGGTCTCCATTTTTGATGCGCCCTTCCTGTTTACAGCGTTCAATGATCTGCCGTCCAGCCACCGTTTTGCCGCATCCGTAGTGGAGTTTGCCTTATTGCTAAAAAATTCTCCGTACGCTAGGGCCATATCCTGGGGTGATGCCATTGTGCTTGCCAATGAGTCTTATAATGTGAACGATGCGGTGCAAAAGGAATTTGTCACCCTTATTGAAAAGGCGAAAAAAATCTATGGTAAAAACCGGAGAAGGCGCTTCTAAGGTAATAACCGAGGATGAATCCGTAAAACCTCCACCGCATTCCTGGTATCCGAGCCAATTTTAACCAGCAGTTAGTTCGTTAATCCCAGTCTACGGGAAATATTTGAGCTGAACTTTCCGTTGGGATCATATTTCTTTTTGATGGAAAGCCATTGCTTGTATTGTGGATACATTTCTTTGAACATTGACTCGTGCAGCAGCGCGTCTTTACCCAGGTATAAACGCCCACCGGCCGCCAGCACCTTTGCATCCAGCACCGGTGAAAAGGCCAACAATTTTTTAGTTACGGGAAAATCAATGGCAAGTGTATAACCTTTAAAAGGGAAAGACAGGATGCCCTGTCCATCACCCATCCGTTTAAAAACATTCAGAAACGGCGTGCAACCGCTGGCTGCAATCATTTCCAATATTTCCTGCAAATGCTTCCTGCCATTTTCTTCCGGTATAACAAACTGGTATTGTACAAAGCCTCGTTTGCCATAACCCTTGTTCCAGTTATTGATGGCATCCAGCGGGAAAAAGAATTTCTCGTAGTGTACAAATTCCTTCGACGAATTCTGTACAAAGGCGATTACGCGGTTTAATAGTCTTACCGTAAGTCCGTTCAACGCAAAGGAAGGCAGAAAAAAAGGAAGGGTTATTTTACAGCCCGAATGCAGTTTCAGCGGATCCTTTCTTAGATCCAGGGGCAACTCCGCCAGCGTGGCCGCGTTGCCCAGCGTAAGTACCCCGCTTCCCAGCCTGCGGCCTTTTGCCAGGGCATCTATCCAGGCTACGGAATAATTGTATTTATGATCGTATTGATTCAGCGCCTCCAGCATATGATCCAGGTCGCGAATAACAACAGATCGCTGTTTGAAATAAGTGGTTTCAATTTTCCTTAGCTTAATGGTGGCCGTTAGTATTACGCCCAGCAGGCCCAGGCCGCCAAAATTGGCCCAGAAAAGGTCTTCGTTTTCCGTTCTTGACGCGGTTAACACACGCCCGTCGGCTACCAGTATGGTAAAGGAAATAACACAGTTTACAAACGAGCCGTCTATATGGTGAGCTTTGCCGTGGATATCATTGGCAATGGCGCCACCAATGGTTACAAATTTAGTACCCGGGCATATCATGGGCAACCATCCTTTGGGGCCAAAAGTGGAAATGATTTCTTCCAGGCTAACCCCTGCCTGGCATTCCAGGATACCCTGGTTCTCCTCCCAGGCAATAAAATAATTGAGCCGGGTGCACACGGCCACATATTTGTTGTCATTGATGGCCTGGTCTGCATAACTTCTTCCCAGGCCCCGGGCCACCAGTTCTCCTGCTCCCAGAGCCGCTATACAATCTGATTCATTGCGCGGCACCACCGCATAGGACTCAGCCACCGGATAATTTCCCCATCCTGCCAGTTG
>JBDTVE010000041.1:0-22187 GCA_040007355.1 Bacteroidota bacterium
AAAAACTGCTGCAAAACTGAAACGACTTTAGGGGTCGCGAACAATGGCGTATAACTAGTGAATTTATGTTATTAGACGATCCCACCCCAAAATTAAATCATTGACAATCAGTTGGTGGCTATTCATCTTTTTGTATTGTTATTAGCACAATCCGTTTTCAAATAAAAATGCAGTATCCGTTTGTAAACGTTTAATTATTTATATCGGCTGGCAAGTACCACTACCACTCTATACTATTCGTTTTCCATAAATCGTCAAACGGACTCACAATATTCACCAGCTGCTTCTTGCTTACATGAAGGTAACGCTCGGTAGTCCTTATATTAAAGTGGCCCAATAAGTCCTTTATATACCTTATATCAGTTCCTTTGTCAAGTAAATGTGTTGCAAAACTGTGCCTCAAACTGTGTACTCCCACGGTTTTCAATATCCCAGCTTTGTGCTTTGCCTGGCTAAAAACCTGCTGCACCGTTCGCGTAGGATAAGCACCCTTCGTTGTATCACTCTCAAAAAGAAATATTTTGGGCGAAGGCTTGTACTCCTTAATATAAGTTCGTAGAATATCCAGCAACACCGGGCTAAGATTTACATACCGGTCTTTTTTACCTTTCGCCCTTTCTACACAAATTTGCATACGTGTACTGTCTATACTCTCCAATCTCAGTGCCACCACTTCACTTACCCGCAAACCAGCACTGTATGCGGTAAACAGCATAGCCTTATGCTTTTTGTTTTGCAATGCATTGAACAACCTTGTCAGCTCCGTCTCATTCAGCAGTTTCGGCAACTGAAAAGGCTTTTTTGGCCGTGGTACCTCCCAAAAAAATTTCTCCTTTTTTAAAACCTGCTCGTAGTAGAACTTCAACGCATTTATTCTGCTGTGCAATGTATTCTCACTCAGGTGCAGCTTCTCAAAACAATATTGCAGATAGTCTCTTATACGCTGGCTGGACAATTCATCTGCGGCGTGCCCATTCAACTGTTGTAAAAATTGCCCTACCTCATTTAGATAAGTTCTTATTGTTGATGGACTATAAGCTTTCAACACCAGTTGCTGCTTTAAGGCAGGCAGTATGTGCTTATTTACAGCAGTAATTTTACCAGCAGGCAATGGCGTTATAACTACCTGTTTTTTTACCGGCTCCAGTACTTTCTCTTGTACTACCTGCTCCTGTGCCACTGCCGTATTAATACCTGCAGGTTTTGCAACCTGCCGCTTTTTAAGATAACCAGACAATTCGGTTGTATCAAGGCTGGCTATCCCAGCTAACGAATTTTTTACCAATATATAGCTTTCGTTTGAAAGTGGCAGATACCATTGCCGGTGCGTTTGGCTCCATTTACAACCTAGTATTTTTCTGAATAAACCGTTAATAGTTGAATTGTATTCGAATTCAAAGAATAGTCTTTCTGCGCCCCTGTGTAAAAGGGCGCTGCAGGTAATATGATGCATAGTAATAAGGTTGGTATAAAATTAACGCATTCATACCAAAAAATACTTGCACTTAAACTTTTTCTAGCACCTTCCTGCGGGCAGAGCTTCGCCTCCTCAGTCACAGGGTGCAAGGCATAAGTAATTAGCCTTCAATATAATACTTTAATCCAAAATTTTTGTTTACTGATAGAAAATTAATATTTTATGCAGCAATACGCTGAAATTTACAGGCCTGATTCCAAAAAAAACTGTATCCGTTAACAATAGTGAGGGCCTGTAGATTAGCCGACTCACGCCAGTACTTTCATGCAATCCGGGAAATATACCTTGAAAACCCGCTTAAGATCAGTATTTTAAGGGTAAACCCAAAGTTGCAATGATAAACTCATCCAGGCAATGATTAGCAAAGGTAAGATGCCGGGGGATCCCAACGAGGGCATTTTCGGCTCGCATTCCATATTATTTACCAGTAGTGTCATTTATAATTGAATCCGCTTCTTTTTCTTCCTTTTTCGTCTTTTTTCTTCATCAAATTCATGCATTGGATTGGGACCAGGGTAATGCTGGCCGGCGTCACTGATCATTGTGGTTTTGCAGTCATGCAAAAGACTTTTAAGACCTTCTATAAACATCCTGCTGATAGACTTGCCAACTGAATCGCTCTTTAATTGCAACCTTACATCTTTTATTCTTACCTGGGCGAGTTTTTGCATTGCTTTATCCTTATTTAGAACTGAGTTCAGAATAATGTAATTGAATCCGCTTCGTGGATACTGTGTTTTATGTAACAAAAATGTAAATATATCTTCTGTAATAATAACGGGTTGTGAAGGGTCAGCAAACCTGGAGCTGATATCGTTTTCACCCACCTGCTTGCTGGCAAAGACATTATTCAGGGCTTACCCTCCGCTGTCATTTTTCAAGGAAATAAAGTATTGATTGCCCAGTTGCACCATTGCCGTATTATCAATCAAAATATTTTCCGCGATGCCCATTGACACTGCAAGATTTTTGAGTGCCGCAATTTTTGCGGTATCGTTCAGTAATGTGAGCTTTGGAACCTGGCTGGCTGCTGCTATAGTGGTTAAAGTGCTTTTTCTTTGGCCAGCATCTGCTGCTAATTTCAGTTGATTCAACGTAAATTTTTTGCTAATGGCCGAGGCGTCCATTTTGGCACCCTCCTTTTCAATGCCATATCCTCTTAGCTCCCCGGTTTGCTTATCATGGTATTGATGGACAATAAAGCCTGCATTTTCCAGGGCTTTAAAGTAGTCTCCAGCAGCGCGAAAGTCTGTCTTCAATATTTGTTCAAGGCTTTCTTTAAATTGCTGTTTGATCCCAACCGGCTGCTGTTCTGACAATTGGATGCAGATTTTCTGAGCGTCTTTTATTCTTGCTGCTGCCGTAATTCTTTCCTGCCGGATTTGCATAGCACGTACCAACTTCATTTCACAGGCAATGGTATCCGCAATCTGCTGGGTTTTCTTACCAATATAGCTATCTGACACTACTTTAAAATTATCATCCCTCACTTTGTTGATCACCAGGTGCAGGTGTTTATGCCCCCTGTCAGTATGGATAAAGCCAATGGCCTGTAATTCCTTCATATTCATCTTTTGCAGGTAACTGTCAGCCATTATTTGCCATTGGGCTTCGCTGAGCTGCTGGCCATCGGTGATCGCAGGCGATAGTATGGTATGGATGGTAAGTTGTTTACCATAGCCTTGGTAACATTTTTGCAGGTCATGCATTTGAAGCTGATAGTCCACCAGTGAATCTCCTTCCAGTTTATTACTGTAGACCAGCGTTGCCTTTTCTTTCAGTTTATACGCAATTGTAGCTGCCAGGCTTTTATTACTCTTTGCCTTGCCAATCATAGCTTTATTTTTTCAATTATCAAAGTGAGTGAATCTTTCAGGCGGCTGATCTCCAGGTGCAGACCGGGGTCAGCGACTTTTATCAGGTTGCTTATCCTGCTAAAATTTGTCCGGTATTCTATCAAAACGTTTTTAAAAAGCCTGATTTCATTTAAGTCATGCGTTTTAGGTACTGCCTGTACGTAACCTTCAATTGTCATCTGACGGCAAAAATCAGAAAAGCTTAATCCTGCATCATCTGCTTTATTTTTCACCGTTTGATTTTCATCATTTGTATAGCGAACCGTTGTCCGCTTACTCAATACATCTCCTAGGTTTTCCTTCTTGTTCATACAATCACTTAATCATTCTAAAAATCTGTTTTAATACTGATGGCCACCGGCCATCAGGCTTTTCCGCCTTCGCGGAAAAGCTTTTTTGAGGTGCAGCCTCAAAAAACAAGATTGAAATCCGCTTGCGGTTTCACATCTTGCCTGAAGCGACGGGCAGGCATTCAATAAGCTAATATGCATCTAATGCCTGCGCCGGGCTTGAATAAGTCTGTAAAAGCTCATCTATTGTTATTTATATTTTCTTTATAGTTATTCAGGCTCGTTCTATAGTCATTGTGATTTTATTTTGTAAAAAAATGAAGTCATGTATGAATCATTTATTAAAGAGTGGCTCTTAGCTGGGCAATCCAGGGTGTATAGTATGATAGTAGGAACCTACCGTCAAAAACTGGATGATTTAAAACCCACCCTTTTCAGAAAATGGCTGGCCAGGGAAATAGACATTCCGGAAGATAAAATCAACTTGAGCAGTCTTAATTCAGCGCTAGTGCGCCAACGAAAAAAGGAATCAAAGGGGGAAAATAAAAGTTCACCTATTGCTAAGCAGGATAAAAATCCAGATTCGACAACATTCATATTTTTCTCGCCCGATAACGCTGCCCAAAAAAGAAGAACTACGGAGCTTTGACGGGCGATTCCTTGTTCAAAATTCTATTGGGGAGGCGGATATTGTTTTAAGAACTCAGCCATCGATTTTTTGGAACCGCTTTTCGATACATCATAATAGCCCTTGTACCAATGTAGCAGCAAAGGCATTTTTGCCGCCGCTTCTTCTTTACTGAGATAGTAGCAATAAAAACATGCTGCCATACTTACTGTAACAAGCAGTGCAAAACCCCATTTACCCATCCCAAACCAAAAAGCCTGTTGACGGGGGCTTTGGTGATCTACCTGTAAAGAATTATTGGCGCTGCTAATTTTAGCCGTAGCCGCCTCAAGCTTGCTGTTTTGCGCTGCAAAAAAGGACTGCTGTTCCTGTCGCAAAACAAACAGAATACTGATGGAGGTTTCATCCAGTTCAATCCCATCCCGGAGTGATAAGCCTGCCCGTTCTTTTTTATAAACAAAGCCAGTCTTTTCCATAGCATTATATCTTTGAGAGTTCGTTTAAAATTTTTATCTTTTCAATAAAGGCAAAAGCTTCCATTCCCCTGCCTTGCTCAACATTGCGTAAAATATTTTTATGGGGGGAAGTGGTATTATCAAAATCGCCAAAAAGTTTAACATCACTAATTTTAGGCTGATTGGTTTTAGCGAACATTTTGATTTCTTCAATCAAAAGTGGGTAATTGGAGAACGTGCTTTCATTGATATAAATATTGACCTCAAATTGCCCGGCCAGCAATGCAGACAGTCTTTGCAGGTAACGGGTACAGCCTTCATAAGCACCGCCACCGGCTACCACGATATTGAAAATAAACTGTGAGGACAACTCAGTTTCTATTTGTTTAAATTCGGCCGTGGTGTAATCCTTTGAAAACAGGGAAGGCAGCTGGTCGCTTTCTGGCGCGCCAAAATCAAGGTAAAATGCATCAAAGTCCTTCTTTGACAGTTCCAGCAGGTTTTCAAATAGCAGCTGCCTGTCCAGTTTATCGCGGGCATCCAAAAGGTTCATAAGTGCAAATCGTGGCGGGGTTTTGCCTTGTAGGAATTTTAATTGCTGCAGGCTTGTTTTAACTGAACTATCGAGATCAACAAAATAGCTGCGTTTATTCTCCTGGTGTTTTAGCGCCTGTAAGTAGGTAAGCATGGATTTACCGCTACCGCCCTTGGCCTGTATATTAAATTGAAACTGCTTCATTTACTGATGGTTGATAATGGTTTAAAATAGATTGTTTGCAAAGGTTTTCAGTGAATACAAACAACTGATTGCTATTGATTACTGTTCCTTGCTGGGATTGAGTAGTTGTTGAATATCCTGCCACAGAAAATAAACCCTTGATCGGATTTTGTACGGCTTAAGCTTGCCATGTTTTACCCAATCGTAAATAGTAGGTTTTGTGATATGAAAAAGCCCGCAGAGCTCTGCGATCTTGTAATGCGGCTTATAAACCATGCCCGGGGTCTCGTACAAAGGGGAGGGCTGCCTTTGCTTTTCTGCATTAATTACTTCTTCTCTGATGATCTGGCGGATGGATTGCCAGAACTTTTCCGGCTCATAAGGGAATAATATCGGGGTAGCCGGTGCACCATTGTTTACTGCTTCTTTCATCTTTTATCGTTTTAGAACGGCAAGATGGGTGCAGCAGCAGCAGAAATAAAGCTAACTATAGTTAATCTGCAAAAAAACGCAAGTGGGGCAGCTAAAAGAGATTAATGTTTAAAATCGAAGGGCGTTTTGGAGCATAATATTATGCCAGCATCAGGGGCAGGTGGGGTATTAAGGAGCACGTTAGGCCAGTAGGCATACCCACGTTTTTAAGAAATAGTATATACTAAAACTGACGCCCAGGAAATTTTCTCTGCCCGGAATTGAATTTTATTGAATAGTCTTGAAAAAGGTTGTCTCCAGTGACCTTAAAATTTCAATGGCTTTAGGAAACCCAAGCTCTTCAAAAAATTGGTAGGCTTCAGTAAAACGGTTGGAGATTTCTGTTCGCCCCCGGCCTTTCAGGTCTTTTCTTTTTATAGAACTTCCCAGCAGCATATCCATGCTGCTTTTTAAACTACGGGGGTCAACACCGTACAATTTTGTCAGGCATCCTGCAAATCTTTCATTTAACTGCATAGCATTTATACCACTGGCCTTATCTATTGCGTAGTGAATCATGATTAAGGTGGGATTAGGAAGCTGTGCCTTCCTGCACTTTTCCATTTGTTCTAATTCCCTCCTTTCATAAGCTTCCTTAATTGTTTCCAGGCGGGGTAAGAAGGTAGCACTAAAATAAGGACGGTAGTGGAAAAAATACAAAACAGGATAACACAAAATCCCGGCAACTAAAACGCTCAATAAATACTGATTTTCAAAGCTGCCATGGATCCCAAGGCTGATGCCGGTAGAAAACCCGAACATTAAAGCAAAATGCCTGGCTACATGTATAAACCAATAATCCGATATTAGTTTCTGACGGGTAGCGGTAGCACCCCATCCCGGAATTTCGATTTGCTGTTTTAATTGAATACTGAAAAACTGTGCACTGATATTTGCTATCTGTAGGGGGTATTCAAAGGTTAGAAATGACCCTAATTTTCTCACTGTATCTTTCATCACTTTTCTGTTTTCCTAAAGTTACGTTTTTAGCAGAAAAAACAAGCTGTAAAAGATGTGAAAAATGCGTTTGGAATATTTGAAAAAGCTTCAAAAGGAAGAACTTTATTTAACTCCACTCATATTAATTGGCTTTATAAAGAGGACCAACGTCAAACCTTCCTATAATTTTCCTATATCCTATTTTCTGGACTAAGGTATACAAGAAATTTTTTTTTAGTTCATAAATGGGTTTAAAATAAAACTTTTTAAATCGCTCTATTAAGGGCGAAGTCAAACTTTCAGCGGCTTCCCACCATCAGAATTTAAACAACTATATAGCTTTTGACCATTTAATTCTTTGTGTATTCCTTATTAATCAATAAGTAAAATACACAATTCACCATTATAATTGTTTCCGGAAATAACGCCTTCCTGCTGCCGCATTTTTTCTTGATTTACTTATACAGCAATTTAACTTCTGCCATGTCATCAATTATCATTTTACCGATGACTTTAGCGTAAAGTTGTGTGGTTCTGATATCTTTGTGTCCCAGCATTTTTGAAACAGTTTCAATTGGCACCCCGTTACTAAGTGTAACCGTTGTTGCAAAAGTATGTCGTGCAAGGTGAAAAGTCAAATTGGTACTTATAGAACACAAGTCTGCAATTTCTTTAAGATAAGCATTCATTTTCTGGTTACTTAATACCGGCAATAAACGCGCGTTATTTTCAAGGCTTACTTGATCGGCGTACTGATCTAAAATACGTTTGGCCGGGGCAAGCAGCGGAATTTTTGCGAGCGTACGGGTCTTTGTTCTCCTGCTTAAAATCCATTCTGTACCATCTGGACCAATTACCAGATCTTGCTTTCTTAAATTCCTTACATCAATATAAGCCAAACCAGAATAACAGCTGAATAAAAACATATCCCTTACCAGTCCTAACCTTTAAGCCGTAAAATTTTTTTCAGCTATTACGTCTAACGATGCTTGGGGTAATGCCGTTCTTTCTACTTCTTCCCTACTCATCTTGTAACCAAAAAAAGGGTAACGTGGCAGCCATCCGTTCTTTATGCACTTATTGACAACTTTTCTCAAATTTCCGATATATTTCATCGCCGTATTGTGGTTGCAACTGCGCACACTTTTGAACCAAAACTCCAGGTCACTCACAAATTCGTAATTCAATTCTTTAATATTGACATCAGAAGTTTTGTACTTCCACATCAAAAATTTCTCGACCAACTTATAAGCAGTCGCAAATCGAATTAATGTATTTACCGCATATTGCTTACCCACCAATTCTTTTAATTGATGGTTATGGGCTGCAAAAGTCTCCAGCAACATGTACTTTTTTTGAAAGATATCTCTCCCTAAAAACAATTCTTTTACTTTATCGACCTGGACTTCTTCATTTCGTTCGATCAATTTCCTTTTGGCTTCGTATACCTTTTGTTCGATGGTATCAATGTATGTGTTGAAGTACCGGACCTCATCCGTGCGACCTTTCTTTCTGCCCCTTACTGTATCCCATGCATCCGCGCTGCATTTTCGTTTTATACTTACTTCAGTAATGTCAGCATCAACAGTCAGTCTCATAAAGATTGGTACTTCAATGTCATTAGATGCCCCGCGTTTTTTTAAATAAAATAATAATCCAAAACTTCTTTCCATAATAATCACTTTTCACAATGATAAAATTACCTGTAAGCAAGTCTAAAAAAAAACAGGATCCTTCACAAAGTGTTAAAATATAGTGATTTGCGTAAATCTCAGTGACCAATTTATAAAAAGAAGAATGGTCAACGATTTGGTCACTGAAATTTACTGAAAAGAGCGGTAAAAAGCGATAAGAATAAATAAGCCAAAAACAGAAAAAGCCCGGAAACAGTGTGTTTCCGGGCTTTGCCTTCCTGCAGTATACTGCAATTAATTGAATTCAGTGGAGCTGGGGAGGGTCGAACTCCCGTCCAAACATATTCGCCAAGAGCTTTCTACATGCTTATTTCCTTATTATTTGTCGGCCCCGCACAGGAAAAGAACAAACCAATACAGGGCTTAGCTGAATAGTCTTAGGCAACCGTCACAGCCTTCGGTTACAGCGGCCCGTTTTTGTTTTTAGTCGGCGGCGGAGCATGGTAACAGGCCAACCTGCTCACGCGGCCCTAATGACTACTTAATCACTGATTAGGCAGCCATGGCATACTGAGTATTGCCATTTGAATTTTGTGCGTTCAAGATTAAAGTGCTGATCACACAATGCACTGCATGCTTACACTCTCAAAGATCTATGCTGTCAAAACCAATACAGCCCCATTTTTTTTTGTATTTGTTTTATGGGCCGGGCTTCTGATCAACCCTGGTCATGGTTGCGTCGCACACTTGTACTTTTTAACCCCTGAGCAGCCTACGGCTCATAAAACACCAGCCTGCAAAAATAGGGATAATCCACATCATGCAGGCAGTTCCTGGCTTATATATATCCGGAATATTATTCGTCTTTTATAGCACCCCCCCCCTGTTTATTTAACCCAGGGCTGTACCCACCGGCCATGCTCCTTGAATATCACTCCTGCCGCTAATCCAATTCCGCGTTACCATTCCGGATTTAACGTAGTTTAGCCGCATGAATCATTCCAGTTTTCCACATACCGTATTTGCGCAGGAGATGGATCGTCTTAAAACCCAACTGGACCTGTTAAAAAAACGAAAAGACAGCATTGCCTGGACCAGGTTTTTTATCATACTCCTGCTGGCAGCCTCCGTGTATTATCTGTACCCGGCAGGTCTTTTGTATGCCAGTCTCGCTGCCATCTTGTTTATTGCCCTGTTTATCCGCCTGGTAATAATGGCCGCCAACAATAAAACGGAGATCGACAACTACAACCGCCTGCTTCATATCAACCAGGAAGAAACACAAATAGCAGAAGGATGGTATTTAGAACGACCGGATGGTTCAAATTTTCTACACCCCGCACATGCTTATGCAAACGACCTGGATATTCTTGGGAATGCCTCCCTGTACCAATACACCAACCGCACTACCTCGCAGCAGGGAAACGAACAATATGCCGCCTGGCTGATGAACCCCGCTGAAGCAGCAACCATTTTACAAAGACAGGAAGCCGCCAGGGAGCTGGCGCCGCAATACCGGTGGAGACAGCAACTGCAGGCGTATGGCGTGGAACAAGCCATTACCAGTTCGGCTGCCAAAAAAATCAACCAATGGGTCACGGAACCCGATGTCTTCAGCACAAAATGGCAATGGCAATGGCTTCGTTTGATCTACCCCGTTGTAACGCTAACGGTACTGGTATTGTACCTGGCTGATATAATCCCCAGCAAACTATTTTACCCCACCTACCTGTTTTTCTTCGTGTTTTCCGGGTATATCCTAAAACGCAGCGCGGCCCAATACCAGCAGCTCAATAATATCGTACCGGAAGTAAACATTCTCAGTAAAAGCGCGGCCTGGATAGAAGACAACAGTTTCAAAGCGGCTTACCTCAACCAGTTGCAGTCGGCCTTTAAAAAAGGCAACCTGTCTTCCGCCCTGGCCATTAAACAACTGAAAAATTTACTCGACAAATTTGATTTTAACCTCAACCTCGTCTTCCTGGTACTGGTCAATCCTTTTATTTTATGGAACCTGCAATTGCTGTTTCAACTGGAAAAATGGCGCCGCAGCAATCAATCAAATACCTCGCAGTGGTTTGTGTCGCTGGGCGAAATGGAAGCCATTGCCACCGTTGCCGGCATCCATTTTAATCATCCCCATTGGATATTCCCGCAGCTCGACCTGGAGGAGCACGGCACCTTTCAGGCTACCGGTCTGGGACACCCGCTGATACCGGAGAACAAATGTGTTGGCAACTCTTTTGCCACCCAAGGCAAGGCCCGGGTGGCGTTGATTACTGGTTCCAATATGGCCGGGAAAAGCACTTTTTTAAGAAGCGTGGGCGTAAACACTGTACTGGCTATGACGGGCAGCTCCGTTTGCGCGGCAACACTCACCATATCCGTTATGCGCATTGTAAGCAGCATGCGGGTAGCCGATAACCTGCAGGAAAGCACCTCCACCTTTTATGCAGAACTCAAAAAGCTCCAGTTCATAATAGAACAGGTAAACCGGCAAGAAAATGTTTTTGTACTGCTGGATGAGATATTGCGCGGCACCAATTCGCTCGACAGGCATACTGGTTCAAAAGCGCTGGTAAGACAACTTATTCAAAAAAATGCTGTTGCCATGCTGGCCACGCACGATGTGGAACTGGCGCAATTACAAACAGCATACCCTGCCAATATTCACAACTATCATTTTGACGCACAGATAGCCGGTGAAGAATTGTATTTTGATTATAAACTGAAGCAGGGCATCTGCAAAAGCATCAATGCTTCAATATTGATGAAGAAAATTGGCATTGAACTGTGAGTTCCGTCCTTTCCAATTAGGTCTTTTGATATTTCGGCCTCAAAGTCAAAACTCCGGTAAATGCTTTTAAGACATCCGTCTCAAAGCAGGCGTGGGGGCGGGTAAGAAGGGCAATTTACGAAGGACTGCACTTTGTCATTCCAACCTTACGAGGGATCTGCCGCATCGCACATACCCATGCCAGTTATATTTATTAGTAAAAAACATCAGGCAATCATTTCTCCGTGTACAATCTTCGAAATCCCTGCAGCAGGTCCGTCCTACGTTCGGAACCAAATCGTTTTCAACAGAAAGCTAATCCTTGTCACCCCGACTCAAATCTTTGTCATCCGAAACTAAATCTTAGTCATCCCGACCCTAAGAGGGATCTGCTTCCGCGGCAATTCCAGAAATGCTATTAAAATGCTGGTCTCAAAGCCGCCGGGCTTAGTACCCGCAACACCGCTCTGTTTTTTTTGAGGCTGTGATGGAGCTTTAGTAAGTCTGTCAGCCATTCCTAAATTTGGCTTTAGCGTAAAGCCACAAACCGCAGGTTCATCAACACCCCTAAAAAAATAATAAGCCGTTGATAAAAAACGAGGCGGCTTTTGCGGGTACTGGTGTTACAACGGTCTCAAGCCCCGCCAGCTTTGCAGGCCATCGCATTAAGAGCTCAACTTACCCCTAAAAAACAATTACAAATTGATATGTCACCAATGGAGAACTGAGTAGAATTATTTAAACATCCTGAAAATATCCAGCCCCAGGGCATAGGCCATTACACCCATCAGCAAGACCATGCCGGCTGTCTGCGCCCATTCTATAAATTTATCACTGGGTCGGCGACCGGTAATCATTTCCACGATAGTAAACAGGGCATGGCCCCCATCCAGCGCGGGTATGGGCAAGATATTCATGAGCGCCAGCACCAGCGAAAAGAATGCTGTCATAGCCCAAAGCCCCTGCCAGTCCCAGGTAGGCGAATACATTTTTGCGATGCTGAAAACGCTTCCCAGCGATTCCGATGTTTTAACACGACCCGAGAAGATCAATTTTAATTGCAGCCAGTAGTTTTGCAGGGTTTCCTTGCTTTTTTTCAGACCAGCTGGAAAAGAAGCCGCCAGCGTATAACTGATTTTCTTCACCTCATACGGATCGATGGATGGTTCTTTGGGAACCAAGCCAACCACACCAGCCGCGCTGATTATTGGCGTAACAGACAAGGTATCGGCTCCCCGAACTACAGTAAGATTTAATGGTTTACCGCGGTTCTCTTTTACATAGGCCTTAAAATCGTTGTAAAACACATTTTTAATGCCGTTATAGGCCAGTATCTTATCATTTTTCCGTAACCCGGCCTTGGCCGCGGCGTTATCGGCAAGTACGGAATCAACGCCTTCAAAAGGAAAACGAACGTCTATAAAATTAATCGCTTTAAAATGCAGTAAGGTCCGGGCAAAATCTTCCGGGACAACTATATTTTCCTGTTCACCATTCCTGTTAACCTGGATGGACCTGGCATGATTCAGGATGATATCTAACGGGATATTCCTGAATTTTTCTACATATTTTCCATCAACCGATACTACCTGGTCGCCGTTTCTCAATCCAATAGAATGACCCAGCGAATCAACCGCAATACCATATTTTAATTTATTGGTGGGGATATATTCTTCGCCCCAGTGCCAGAGCATCATGGCATAAATAAAAAAGCCTAGTACCAGGTTTACCACTACGCCGCCTACCATGATGATCAAACGCTGCCAGGCGGGTTTGCTCCTGAACTCATAAGGTTTGGGCGGCAGTTTCATCGCCTCTTTGTCCATGCTTTCGTCAATCATCCCGGATATTTTTACATACCCGCCAAACGGTATCCAACCCAGCCCCCATTCTGTTTCGCCGATTTTCTTTTTTGCCAGTGAGAACCAGGGATTGAAAAAAAGATAGAATTTTTCTATCCGGCATTTGAACCATTTGGCTGGTAAAAAATGTCCTAATTCATGCAGTACTACAATAATGGAGAAGGAAAAAATAAATTGAGCCGCTTTGATACCTGTTTCCGCCCAGTTAATTGCTAATAATATCATAATATACACCGCAAGGGCGGTACGCTGTTTTATTTGTTAAGGATGCAAATATCTGCCAAAAAGGGTTAGCAAAAACAGAAAATTTATGAAAGCCTTGCCAATGGCTGATCAGCGGGCTTACAGGTGTATAAGCGATGCGGCAAAACTCCTGGCTTCCCCGTCGGTTTCAAAATACTCTTCCAGTGTTGGATGCTGAATAAATGGTATTTTATTCATGGTTTTTTCAATCAGGTCGGTCATATCCAGGAAACCCAACCTGTTTTTCAAAAAAGCATAGACCGCTATTTCGTTGGCAGCATTTAAAATGCAGGGCAGGTTACCACCTTTAAACAGTGCCTCACCAGCCAGGGAAAGGTTCCGGAATGTTTTGATATCCGGTTCTTCAAATGTGAGCGTATTAGGTTTTTTAAAATCGTACCGTGGAAAATTATTGACTACCCGGTGCGGAAAGGCCATGGCATACTGTATGGGTAATTTCATGTCCGGCAGACCCATTTGTGATTTGATGCTGCCATCTTCAAACATTACCATGCTGTGGATGATGCTTTGCGGGTGAACCACCACCTGCACTTGTTCGGGTTTCAGGTTGAACAGCCATTTGGCCTCAATCATCTCCAGCCCTTTGTTCATCAGCGTAGCGGAGTCGATCGTTATTTTAGCGCCCATGGCCCAGTTGGGGTGCTGGAGTGCATGATCGCGTTTTACATTTACCAGGAAATTGGGCTTTTTTCCTAAAAAGGGCCCACCCGAGGCCGTTAGTATTACTTTCTCAATCCGGTTTCGGGTTTCGCCCACCATACACTGGAAAATAGCGGAATGCTCACTGTCTACCGGAACCACCGGAACCCGTTTTTCCACAGCCCTGCTCATTACAATATCACCCGCCACCACCAGGGTTTCTTTGTTGGCCAGCGCCACCATCTTACCATTTTCAATGGCCTGCAGGGTAGGTTTCAACCCGGCAAAGCCAACAATGGCTGCCAGCATCATATCATAACAATCCATGGCAGCCACTTCTTCCAGCGCTTTCTCACCCGTAAAAACCTTTACATGGGTACCGGCAAGCGCCTCTTTTACCTTGCCATACTTTTTTTCATCTCCTATTACAACAATATTGGGGTTAAATTGCCGGGCTTGTTTTATCAGCAGTTCATCGTTGCCCTGCGCAGTCAGTATTTCTGCAGAAAATAAATGCGGGTTTGCGGCAATTACATCCAGGGCCTGTGTGCCAATTGAACCCGTGGAACCAAATAAGGCGATTCGTTTTTTGTTTGATTCAGCCATGCGTAATAAAGTTCTTTACCAGCCCATCCTTAGATTAAGTATAATTTCTATTGCCCGGTTTCTGTTCAGCACCGCGTTCGCCATTCCATCAGAACAAAAACAATGAGTAAAACAGCAATTTATGACAATAATTGCTCCAATGCACGGGTTGCCTTGCTAAAATTAAAGCCTTCCAGGGCATTTTGCATCATCCTGTGTATTTCCGCCGTACATAAATTGCCGATAGAACCCTCGTGCACATGGTGCAGGTTGGTACTGTAGCTAAAATTGTTTTCTTCTATTGCAGTGCCCACTTTCCGATACGCATCCCGGAAAGGCAGGCCTTCCAGCACCAGCTTATTAACGGCTTCCACGCTGAAAAGATATTTGTATTTTTCTTCCTGCAACAGGTCTGTTTTAACGGCAATATTCCCAAGCATCAGCCCGGCCATTTCAAGACAATCCTTCAATATCTTAAAAGAGGGAAACAGGTGTTCTTTTAATAGTTGCAGGTCGCGGTGATAACCGGAAGGCAGGTTGGCGGTCATCAGCATTATTTCATTGGGAAGGGCCTTTACACGGTTGCAATAAGCGCGAATCAATTCAAATACATCAGGGTTTTTTTTATGGGGCATGATGCTGCTGCCGGTGGTAAGCTGCGCCGGGAAGCTGATAAATCCAAAGTTCTGATTCAGGAACAAACAGGCGTCCATTGAAAGGCGGGCCAGGGTATCGGCTATATTAGCCAGCGCCATGGCTACTATCCGCTCCGCCTTTCCGCGGCCCATCTGCGCATATACCACATTGTAATTAATATCATCAAAACCCAGGAGCTCTGTGGTCAGCTTCCGGTTAATGGGAAAGGAAGAACCATAACCCGCCGCCGAACCCAGGGGATTCTTATTAACCACTTCATAAGCGGCTTTGAGGGTAATGATATCATCTACCAGGCTTTCTGCATAAGCACCAAACCAAAGCCCGAACGAAGAAGGCATGGCCAGTTGCAGATGCGTATATCCGGGCAGGAGGTCGTTTTTATATTTTTCGCTCTGGGTTTGCAGCAATTCAAAAAAAGGCTGTATTGCCTGTACCAGCTCCCGCAGTTCGTTGCGTAAAAAAAGTTTTATGTCAACCAATACCTGGTCGTTCCTGCTGCGGGCGCTGTGTATTTTTTTTCCGGTATCGCCCAATTTTTCGGTCAGCAGCAGTTCTACCTGGGAATGGATGTCTTCCACGTTGTTCTGCAATACAAACCCACCCTGCTTTATCTTTGCATAGATATCCTTTAGCGCGGCATGCAACTGTTCCTTTTCATTTTTGGTAAGCAGTCCGATGGTCTCTAGCATCTGGGTATGTGCCAGCGACCCCAGCACATCAAAAGCAGCCAGGTGCATATCCATTTCGCGATCCCTGCCAACGGTAAAATGTTCCACTGCCCCGCTCTCCGCAGAGGCACTGTTGCCTTTCTGCCAGAGTTTGCTTGCGGCGTCCTGCGGAGGAGTGGTGTTATCGTTGTTTGCCATACGGTTTAATTGTGCTTTCGGTGATGGTTTAAATAGTTTGCCAGGACGATGAATATGATATTGGATCTTCCAGCCAGTCTTTTACCGGTTCATTTCTTACCCCAGGGCCTAACGCTGAGCAGGATCCGGTAAAATATATTCCAGCAATTTTATATAGGTTTCAATGCCATCCTTAATTTCTTCAAGATAGATAAATTCATCGGCTGTATGACTGCGGGCACTGTCGCCGGGACCCATTTTCAACGCGGCAAAAGGCATCAGGGCCTTATCCGAGGTGGTGGGTGAGCCATAATAACCTTTGCCCATGCTGATACCTGCTTTTACCAGCGGGTGATTCAGCGGAATAGCGGTTGATTTCATACGGGTGGTACGCGGTTTGAACTGGCTTTGCAGGTTCAGCCTCAGGGCATCCAGTATTTCATCAAAGCTATACAATTCGTTTACGCGTACGTCTATCACGTATTTGCATTGAGAGGGCACCACGTTGTGCTGTTTGTTTTCGGTTTCAATAATGGTTACTGTCATTCTCGATTCGCCCAGCAGCTTGCTAACCTTATCAAAGCGATAATTTTTTATCCAGTTAATATCATCCAGCGCCTTGTACAAGGCATTCTCGCCCTCGTTGCGGGCGGCATGCCCCGATCGTCCGCCGGCGGTACAATCAATGACCATCAGCCCTCTTTCCGCCACGGCCATCTCCAGTTTGGTGGGCTCGCCAACAATACCAAAATCAATATTACCCAGGTAGGGAAGCACCAGCTCAATACCATTTACGCCGCTGATTTCTTCTTCAGCGCTGGCAGCAAAAACAACATTGTGGTTAATGTCTTCGCGGTTATAATAATACAAAAAAGTAGCCATCAGCGATACCAAGCAACCACCCGCATCATTGCTGCCCAGCCCGAACAATTTACCGTCTTTCTCTATCGGGGTAAACGGATCTACGGTATACCCTTTGTTAGGTCTTACGGTGTCATGATGAGAGTTTAAAAGAACCGAAGGCCTGCGCTCATCA
The DNA here is from genome assembly GCA_040007355.1 of Bacteroidota bacterium. GTDB lineage: Bacteria > Bacteroidota > Bacteroidia > Chitinophagales > Chitinophagaceae > JACMLD01. The sequence goes on from JBDTVE010000041.1 coordinate 17,133, forward strand.
TAGTGCGCATTCTTGGCATATACATTATTGCCTACCCGTTTATAGGCTATTCCGTTATCCTGCAGAAAACGGGTGATCAGCTCAGCCGTATCATTTTCCTCTTTTGAAAAAGAAGGCGTACTGATCAATTGTTTTAATAAAATCACCGCTTTCTCAAACAGCACATTGGTTGAATGGTTCATGTCTGATTTTTATAAGTTCACAGTTTATAATCGTTGTTGCCCGTCGCCTGGGCAAGGGCAAGCCCTGCCCCAGGTTTGCTGACTTTATTTGATCAATGTTCCGGCAATCTTTTCCGTTGTGTTTAGCAAAAGATCGTCCGCATGGCCTATAATCACCTCCTGCACACCGCTATCAATTGCGGCAAATGCATTGTCTATCTTTGGCAGTATACCATCAAACAACTTATGATGGCCGAGGAGGTACCTGTAAATATCTTTTGTAATCAGGGTTATCACCGAATTTTCGTCTTCTAAGTTTTCCAGTATCCCTTTTTTTTCAAAACAATAGATCAGCCGCACCTTATATTTCCCCGACAATGCCACCGACAGCGCCGATGCAATGGTATCCGCATTTGTATTCAGCACCTGACCCTGTCCATCATGTGTAAGCGGTGCAAAAACCGGCGTAAGGTTATTGTTGAGCAGAAGGCAAAGTTTGTCTGCCGCAATTTCATCCGCCCGCAGGTCTCCCACAAAACCGTAGTCGATCTCTTTTACCGGTCTTTTTACCGCGGGAATGATATTGGCGTCCGCGCCGGTTAAACCAATGGCATTGGTCTTTCTTGCCTGCAGCGCGGCCACCATTTTCTTATTCACCAGCCCGCCGTATACCATGGTTACCAAATCAATGGTAGCCGCGTCGGTAATACGGCGCCCGTTTATATAGCTGGGTGCGATGTCCAGTTGCTCACCCATCCTGCTGGCAATCTTGCCACCGCCATGCACCAGTATTTTCTTTTCTTTTATGGAAGCAAATGCATCCAGGAACGCTGAAAGATGCCCTTCATCGTCTATTACGTTGCCGCCAATTTTAACGATATAGAGATTGTCTTTCTTTTCGACGCCCGGTGCGGGCGCGTTTATTTTTGTTGATTCATCCAATGCCGTTGATTTTATAGGTGAATGGCCGATCCCTGATGCGGTTGTGCTTGTTACGAAGCGGGCGCCAGAATTTCGCTCAGCACGGCCTGGGCTGCCCACACGCGGTTGGCAGCCTCCTGCGTTACAATGCTGTTGGGTCCATCCAGCACTTCGTCGCTCAGCTCCACGTTTCTTCTTACCGGCAGGCAATGCATTACCCTTGCGTTATTGGTCAGCTGTAGCTTTTCATTGGTCAGCATCCAGGCCGGGTCGTTACAATAAATCCTTCCATAATCATTAAACGTGCTCCAGTTTTTTACATATACAAAATCGGCATTCCGCAAGGCCTCCTCCTGGTTATGGGTAATCAACGCTCCTTTTGTAAAAACCGGGTCAAGCTCATAGTCCTCGGGGTGCGTTATTATAAAGTCCGCCGCTCCCCAGGCATTTATCCATTGCGAAAAACTATTGGCCACACATTGCGGAAGGGGTTTTACATGGGGCGCCCATGTTAATACAATCTTCGGCTTTCTTTTTTCCTTGAACGTCTCCTTAATGGTAATAATATCAGTCAGGCTCTGCAACGGGTGCAGTGTGGCGCTTTCCAGGCTGACCACCGGTATGCCCGCGTATTTTATAAATTGTTTTATACAGAGTTCGCTGTAATCGTCTTCGCGGTTTTTCAGCGAAGGAAAGGTGCGGATGCAAAGGATATCGAAATATTTTCCGAGTATAGGCGCCGCGTCTTTTACATGCTCCACCGTATTGCCGCTCATGATGGCTTCTTCTTCAAATTCCAGTGCCCAGCCATCCTGGCCCACATTGAATACAATTGTTTCCATGCCCAGGTTATGCGCCGCCACCTGTGTGCTTAAACGCGTACGCATGCTGGGATTTAAAAACAACAGGCCGATGCGTTTGTTATTGCCCAGCATCTTATCTTTTAACGGATCGGCTTTACAGGCCAGTGCTTTTTGCACCAGGGCATCAATGCCGATTACATCATGAACGGAAATAAATTGTTTCAAGGCGATTTATTTTTGCTTGACTGATAAAAGGATACACCATTCACGACTCACGGGTCACCACGGCCGACTCGCGTATTTCAGCGATGGCTTCCTGCAAAGCATCCAGGAACTCATCGGTTTGTTTTTTACTGATGGCCAGCGAGGGCAATAACCGGATAACATTTGGTTTTGATTCGCCGGTAAATACATTGAACTCATACAATAATTTTTTCCGAAGGTCTTTTAGTTCCGCCGGCACATCAAACCCAATCATTAATCCCCGGCCACGTACGTTTTCAATCCCTTCAATGCTTTTTAACCTGTTTTTGATATACATGCCGCGTTGTTTGGCCATCTCCACCAGGTTTTCTTCTTCTATTACTTCTAACACCGCCAGTGCAGCGGCACAAGCCAGCTGGTTACCGCCAAAGGTAGTACCCAGCATACCATATTTTGGTTGTATATGCGGCGCAATTAAAATACCCGCCACCGGGAAGCCATTGCCCATTCCCTTTGCCATGGTATAGATATCCGCCTGTACACCGGCGGCATCATGAGAAAAAAACTGGCCGCTCCTGCCATAACCGCATTGCACACTATCGGCAATATACACCGCCTGGTGGGCATCGCAGAGGGCGCGTATCTTTTGCAGGAATTTTTCGTCTGCCACGTTGATACCGCCCACGCCTTGTATGCCTTCAATAATAACCGATGAAATTGTGGAGCCATGTTCTGCGAAACATTTTTCCAGGGCTTTTTCATCGTTAAAAGGACAAAAAATTACATTGTCTGTCTCGTTCACCGGCGCCAGGATGGCGGGGTTATCGGTCACCGCAACCGCCAGCGAGGTACGGCCATGAAATGATTTGGAAAACGCCACTACCTTTTTTCTTCCATTGTGAAATGAGGCTAGTTTTATCGCGTTCTCGGTAGCCTCTGCACCACTATTGCACAAAAACAACTGGTAGTCTTCCTTGCCGCTCACTTTTCCCAGTTTGGCAGCCAGCTCTGTTTGCAGGGGAATATGTACGGAATTGGAGTAAAAAGCGATTTTATTCAGTTGCTCTTCTATTCGCTTTACCCAATGCGGATGCGTGTGTCCTATACTGATAACGGCATGGCCGCCATACATATCCAGGTATTGTACGCCCCTGTCGTCCCAAACATAAGAGCCTTGCGCCTTTACAATGGTGATATCATTGAGGGGATAAACGTCGAATAATTTCATATTAAAAAGGTTTGAGGTAAAGGTTGAAGGTTTAAGGCCCGCTATTTTTCACCGCGTAAAAATTTCAAAAAGGAAATGAGCATCGCCCTCACTTCATTAATTGGTTTGTTAATAGATTCATATTCCCGCTGACTCATATATTTTAATTCCGATGCCGAATAACAACAATAATCTGTTTCATTTATAGACCCAAGGGAATTATCCAGGAAAGGTGCAAAATCTTTATCGGTAGATCGTCCGCAACCTTCTACAAGGTTTAATGGAACTGCCGATGCAGCCCTTTTTAATTGCGAAGCCAGTTCATATTTTTCCTCATGAGGAAATGTAACAGCTATATTTTTTTTAACATGCATGTACAGTTCATGAGACTTTTTCCAGACGTCCAGTTTTTTATTATCTCTCATAAAAAAACGGTAAGGCTATAAGTTAAGGTTCACGACAAATATATCAGTCTGTTCAAAATACATTAATATCAAACTACATTTCTTCCTGCCCCGTCTCAGGCGAAGACCAAGACCTTATACCCTAAACCCTACACCTTATCGCCTACTATCAAAAATAGTTCGCCTTGAGCCTTAGTCCTGCCGTTTCATCCAAGCCAAAAACCAGGTTCATATTTTGTACCGCCTGCCCGCTGGCGCCTTTTAACAAGTTATCGGTAGCGCTGTGCACCACCAGTTTGTTACCGGCTTTTTCCAGTTGTATCACACATTTGTTATTGTTCACCACCTGTTTTAAAAAAATGGGGTCATCGCACACGATGGTAAAAGGATGCGGCGCATAAAAATCTTTGTACAGGGCTTTGAGCTCATCCAGACTTTTAGTACAATGCAAAGTGGAACTGACAAACACCCCCCTGGTAAAATCTCCTCTCCAGGGTACAAAGTTAACGCCCGGACCCTCTCCGTTGACACTAAGCGGTGAGGTTGTCTGCAACTGGTTCAGCGACTGTGTAATCTCCCTGACATGCTGGTGGGCAAGCGTTTTATACGCCTGTATATTATTAGCGCGCCAGCTAAAATGAGAGGTGGCGCTCATACCCTGACCCGCACCGGTAGAGCCGGTGATACCGGTGGTATACACATCCTGCAGCAGACCCGCTTTGGCCAGTGGCAGCAAACCCAGCTGAATGGCCGTGGCAAAACAGCCCGGATTGGCGATATTGGCCGCTGATTGGATCTTTTCTTTGTTCAGCTCGGGCAAGCCGTACACAAAACGACGGCCGTTCAATTCTGCCCGCTCCGCCAGGCGGAAGTCCTGCGACAAATCAATTATCTTCACTTTTTGGTCTACCGGGTTGGCTTCTAAAAACTTTGCTGCATCTCCATGCCCCACACATAAAAACAATACATCTATCTCACTGTGCAGATCAGCAGAGAATTTCAGATCCGTTTCTCCTACCAGATCATGGTGCACTTTTGATACTGGGTTACCCGCATTGCTTTTGCTATTGATAAAACTGATATCAACATGCGGATGGTTTATCAGCAGCCGTATCAGTTCACCACCGGTATAACCCGCCCCGCCAATAATGCCTGTTCTTATTTTCTTTTGCATACTATATTTATTTAACAAAACCGGTAAACTTTCGTGTTCCCGGGTTTGCCAGGGATGGGGCGAGCCCTTCCCCTACGGTTTTTGTCTTTTGCCAGGGATGGGGCGAGCTCTTCCCCTACGATTTTTGTCTTTTACCAGGGAAGGGGCGAGCCCTTCCCCTACGGTTTTTGCCTTTTACCAG
>JBDTVE010000042.1:0-21564 GCA_040007355.1 Bacteroidota bacterium
ATTTTAGCCGTTTGGACTTGCACGATGGGCTAACTCGTTCTGTTTACGATGGGGGTTTGGTTTACGATGGGCGGTTGACTACGATGAGCGGTTGATTGCGATGGGGGGGGGCGTTTACGATGGGCGGTTGTTTGCGATGGGTGGTTGTTTGCGATGGGCTGCACCCATCGCTGATAGCTTACACCCTTTCAGGGCTGGGTGATCACTAAATCTAACAGAGGGGTTTCCTTTTTTTTGACGGTGTTGTTTACGATGAGGTTTATTTACGTTGGGCTGCATCCATCGCTGGCACAGACATAAAATCTAATCATTTTCTAATCCTTGTCTAATATATTATTAATCTGTGAAATGCAATTTGCTGAAGAGACTGCATACCTTTATTGAACAATTTTTTCAACATCCTAAAAAAACAATATGTCGGTATCACTTGACAGATTCAGGGCAAAACTTGTTATTAAAATTTTATATGCAAGGTCGGTCGCCGAAACTGAACGTTTTATTCGTACCGCCATCAGCGCTATGGAAAAAGGTAAGGTGAATGCACAGGTTATTACGCGTTTTGTTGACTGCGTTATAAACCAGCTAAATGTTTTTCAGCCTTCCAACAGACCACCGCTGCAATGGGATAATATTGAAGCGGCCACCCGCTCCCTTTTGCAAATAAGGCGATCGATTGATTTTGCCCTGTAGAAAAAAAGGCCGCAATAGCAGCATAGCCGGGTTGTGCCGGAAACTGCATTACCCCCATTATGCAGGGCCGGTTCAGTTCGTTCAAACGGGGGACAGGCATCAACAGAAGTACTCCTGCACGAGTATTGTATATAAAGCATGTATTGCAAACAGTGATCAGTGGCTTGTAAAAAACACACCCCGGCTTTCTTTTTTAGAAAGTAGTGTCGTAGGCACCAGACCCACACAATCAATGAGCAAGTGAATATAAGGCAGGCTAATACCCTACTGCTTGTAGTCAATAAACTGCGACGTGTTTGAATGTATGCCAAATGTAGCATCCATGGGATGCTTCCCCGCAATACTTGTAAAATTATCCTACGCGCTTGTTGAAAACTTTTCCCTGTCTTCCAGGCATTTGTTGCGTTCCGCCAGATTGCTGACTACGGTACCGGACAATGCCGTACTCCGGTACCAGGAGTCGATACTTATTACCAGTGATGCCTGGAGGGTTCATCAACCCGGGTTACCAGCGAACAGGTTTAAATACCCAGCCCGGTTCTATCTTTTGCATTTCTATTTCATCGTCTCTTTTTGTTAGGCTACAGTTGAGCCAGTTTTGATGTAGCCGGGCCAGTGCATCCTTGTCCAGTTCCACACCCAAACCGGGCCCATCCGGCACCTGTACGGCCCCGTCTTCAAAAGCAATGTGGCCGCCTTTTATCACTTCATCGGACTGCCAGGGATAATGCGTGTCCAGGGCATACCGCAGGTTGGGCAATGCCGCGCCCAGGTGAACCATGGCGGCCAGTGAGATACCCAGGTGGCTATTGGAATGCATGGACAGGTCGCGACCAAAGGTCTTGCAGATGGCCGCCAGTTCCATGGAAGCGCGGAGTCCGCCCCAAAAATGATGATCACTTAAAATAATGTCTTCCGAGTGCAGGCGGATGCTGCCCGGTATATCTTCAAATGAAGTGGTACACATGTTGGTGGCCAGTGGTACTTTCAGGGATTTGCGTACCAGCGCCATATTGGCCTGTCCCCTTACCGGGTCTTCCAGGTATTCAATTACCGGTTCCAGTTTCCGGCCATATTTGATTGCCGTGCCGGTTTCCCATACCCCGTTGGGATCAATGCGAAGCGGTACACCGGTACCAAAAGCATCGCGCAGCGCAAACATAGCGGCTGTTTCAGCCGCTGGTTCAAATACACCCCCTTTTAGTTTAATGGAACCAAAACCAAATGCGCTGCACATCGCTTTTGCCTGGGCCACTATCTCTTCGGGGTTCAGGGCGCTGGCTTGTCGCGCCCGGGCCCAGCCCTGGGCCTGTTCGTCGATTCCAAATGCCCGTTGGCCACCGGCTCCTGGGGGCTTATAAAAAAGATAAGCGGCAAAGGGCACGCGGTCTCTTAATTTTCCGCCCAGCAGGTCAACAACCGGGCGGCCGGTCACTTTACCAATAATATCCAGGCAGGCTACCTCAATGGCGCTGAAGATATGCACTAATTTTCGCTGATCCCAGGGCGTTAGTCCGCGTGCATGCATGTCTTCTTTTCCAAAATTTTTTTCCAGTATTTCCCTTAGCTGGTTTAGCCGGAAGGGGTCCAGGCCAATAATCAGCTTACCCGCTTCCGCCAGGGCCGCATCTATGGCTGCGTTGCCGGGTATCTCGCTGATACCGGAAATATTATCGTCTGTAATAATTTCCACAATGGTGCGAAGTGCAAAGGGCGCGTGTAGACCGGCCGCATTTAAAAGCGGGGGGTCTGTTACTGCAATGGGGGTTATCACCAGTTCTTTGATGCGCGGGCCCTGCTTGCTGCCCGTTGTGAATACTATCATCTTGTAAGCTTGTTAAATTTTTTACGGATGGGCCCGATCGATTGCAGGTTTGTGACGGTTTCAAATACCTGCCAGTTGCGCCAACAACAGGCCCAGTGCACTATGATCAAGTTCACCCTTGCCCTGCGCCAGTAAAGCGTCCATCTGGTTGGCCACCAGGGCGCTGGCATACAGCGGCACGGAAAGCTCTTTGCCGGTCTGCAGGGCAATGCTCATATCTTTCCGGTGCAGTGCAACTTTAAAACCCGGTTTAAAATTTTCCTCAATCAATCGCTTGCCATGCAGATCCAGGATCCTGCTTTGGGCAAAACCGCCCAGCAACGCTTCTCTCATTTTCTCCAGGTTGATGCCTGCTTTTTTTGCCAGCGTAAATGCCTCCGCAACTGCTTGTATGGTGATGCCCACCACCACCTGGTTACAGACCTTGGTCATTTGACCTGCACCTGCTTCGCCCACATGAACTATATTTTTTCCCATTAGTTGGAACAGGGGGAGTGCTCTTGTAAAATCCGTTTCCGTTCCGCCCACCATAATAGACAGCGAAGCTGCCTCCGCTCCTACCTGTCCACCAGACACGGGCGCATCCAGCGCACCGATCCCATTTTGTTGTAACCGCGTATATATTTTCTTGGCCGTGCCCGGGGCGATGGACGACATATCAACCAGCAATCCACCTCTTCGCAGGCCTTCGGCCACGCCCTCTTTTCCAAGCACCACTTCTTCCACTTCCGGCGAATCGGGCAACATGGTAATAACAATATCTGCGTGCTCGGCCACCGCTTTACCGGAGGCAAAAGACTGGGCACCCAGCAGCACCAGTTCAGCCGCCGCTTTGTTTTTTTCCAGTACCGCCAATGGGTAACCGGCTTTTATCAAATGTTGGGCCATGGGCCTGCCCATTATGCCGAGCCCAATAAATCCGATTCTTTCCATATTGTTTCTATTGATTCAGTTTAAAAATAATATCTTTTTATGTCGCGGATACCGCCTGGAGCATCGCCTTAATATAACCATATGCAAATGAAAATGCCTGTTTGCTGCTTTCGGGGTCGGGGTGGTGCGGCACATGATCCGGCATTACCATATAAGGATAATCAAGGTCCCGAAGCGTTTTCATCACCTCAAAAAAATCCATGTCTCCATTGTCCGGGTACACTTCCATAAAATTGTCCCAGCCTCCTTTTATATTGCGCAAATGAACATTAAATATTTGTTTGCGCTCGCCCACCCATTTAATAATGGGAATAATTTCAGTACGCGGGTCCCGCAGACCTTCTGCGGTAGAACCCAGGCAAAGGTTAAACCCGTGATAGGGGCTGTCGTACAGCTTTGCAAATCTTTTTATCCCTTCAAATACATCTGGGCTGTTCCATCGGGTAACACCACGGAAACCCGGATGCGTGGGCGGGTCCGCGATATGATTGGCCAGTCGCACCTTGTATTCCGCTGCAACGGGTAGCAGCCTGTCCAGCAGGTAGGTGATCCGTTCGTATACCATATCCGCGGATACTGTTCCGGCAATGGTGGGTGGTTCATTTTTCTTCTGGGCATCGGCATAATTCCAGGTGGTGTAGGAAGCATTGCCCCGTTTTGGATCCAAGGTAAGACCGGTGCGCAGGATGGGGAGTATGATGGTGTTATAGTTAAGGCAATGCACACCGGTTTTGCCGGCAACGGAGATCATTTGCTGCAGCATTTCTATTTCGCGATCGCGCTCGGGGCTTTTGCCGAGCATGACATTTGGAAATTCAACTTTGTCGATACCCTCCGAGGTCAGGGGGAAATGATAGGCGTCCAGCGAAATGCCGTATTTCACGCAGGCTTCTTTTTTGGCAAGGGAATCCTGTAAGTCCCAACCCACGCCTTTGATGTATTTGGGGGAACCGCCGTCTACATTATATACGCCATGGCGTGCTTTGAATTCCAGGTTTTCTTTGGTGGTGCCGCCAGACTGACATCCTACTTTCATCTTCACCTTCTTCCTGTCTGGCGGGTGGCCGGCGGCTGGTGCAACCCGGGAGGCTCCCATCAGTGCCGCGCCAACCGAGCCTGCGGTGAGGGTTTTTACAAACACCCTTCTTTCCATATTTTTATTTTCTTTCTGCTGCTTTTTATACTGATCCATGTCGGTTTGTTTTAGTATGGTATTATAGGGCAATCTTGCCGAACGGTACACTCCTCACCCAGGTGCCGGGGAATATTTTTACAGGAGCGGGAACAGTTTTGCCGCAACCAAGATAATGATAAGCCCGGCAATACCCATTACGGTGTTCAGGGGCGACAATGTTTTGAGTGCTTCCTTCTCGGTGAGGTTACTCACTTTACAAACGATCCAGAATCCTGCATCATTCATCCAGGGCACTAACTTTGACCCACAACCGATAGCCAGACCCAAGTAGAGATGGTGGTATTGGAGATGGCCGCTGCCGGCCATACCCGATAAAATACCGGATGCGGTAATCAGCGCCACGGTAGCCGATCCTTGCGCTGTTCTGATAACGGCGGCGATGATAAATGCCAGTGGTATCAGCGCCATCTGGTAATGCTGGGTAAGGGCAGCTATTTGTGCACTGATACCGGTTTGTTGCAGCATGCCGCCAAAAGCCCCACCCGCCGCTGTGATCAATATGATGGAGCCCCCGCTCATCAGGGCGCTTTGTACAAAACCTGTAATACCGGAATTGTCTTCTTTTTTGTGCCGAACTACCAGCAACAGTGCCACCAGTGCCGCGGTGATGAGGGCGATATTTTTATCCCCGAAAAAATGGATCAATTGTACCAGTCCCCGTACAAAACCGATAGTATGGATTGCCGCAGGGTATAGATTAAGAAAAGTATCGGTACAGATCATTACCAGGGGGATTAGCACGGGTAGAATCGAAAACCAGAGGGGAGGAAGCTGCGAATCTTCTTTGAGGTTATTCAATTTGATATCATCCAGCCGCGCGTCCAGCGAGTCTCTCACGGGAATGGTCCAACGCCGGTTTGCCCAAAGTGCAAACAAATAACCGGTAAAAATGGTCATGATACCCAGTAAGGTTCCGGCCACCATCATAAGGCCGATGGGGATCTGCATGGCGCCGGCAAGGAAAAGCGGACCGGCGGCGGGTGGCACCAGCGAATTGGCCATTACGGCACCCGCCATGATGGAAAGCACCAGCAACAAATAATTTTTACCGATGCGTATGGACATGGCTTTGGCCAGCGGTATCATCAGGAAAATTACGGTGTCAAAAAAAACAGGGATGCCGATAAAGAAACTGCTGATCAAAAATGCTACCGGCGCTTTTTTGATTCCGGTTGCATACAACATAGAACGGATGATGCGTTCAGCGGCACCGCTTTCCAGCATGCATTTGCCGATGATGGCGGCCATGGCAATGATAATGCCTATCTTTCCGGCCGTGGACCCAAATTCAGCAGCAACTCTTTCTCCGATACTTTTGTGAGACAGCTGCAGGGCGGCTGCCGGCACCATCCCCTTTCCCAATGCAAATTGTTCAATAGCGGCGCCGGGTGTCATCCCGGCAACTACCAGCGCACCCAGTAGCAAGGCCAGGAAGGGATGTAGTTTCAGTCCAATGATGCCTCCTACTACAATCAGCACACCTACTAATAATATAACCATGGGATCCGTGATCCAGGCGGGCATGCTCATCATTTTCTACTGTTTAACAGAGACCGGGCCGATATTAATTTTGCCGCCATGTTCCCTGCTCCTTCCGCAACAAAACTTCCATCGGCGCCACAGGCAATCACTCTAATGCCTGCTTCAAACCAGTGTGCATAATCCGCCGGGTTGAACAACAAGATGCCGGTGGCTTTACCGGCTTTTTGCGCAGCATGTACAATGGCTTTCACCGCATTCCTGAACCGTGGATGATCCAATTGACCAAAAATTCCCAGCGACATGCTAAGATCGGCCGGGCCAATAAAAAGAACATCTATACCATCCGTAGCCGCTATCTCATCCAGGTGATCCAGCGCCTCGGCGGTCTCAACCTGTGCTATACCCAATATGTTTTCATCGGCGCTGCTGCTATAGTCCGAAAAATTTTTACCAAAGCCTGTTGCACGCACCATTTTTGCTACGCCGCGGTTACCACCTGGCGGGTAACGCAACCCGCTCACCATTTTCTTTGCATCTGTTCCATAGTTTATATGCGGGCACATTACCCCTTCCGCGCCGGCATCCAGCACCCTGTGTATCCGTTGACGTTCGTTGCTTTCCACCCGCACTACGGCGGCCGTGTCGGTATGCTCCAGGGCCTGTAGTTGCGACAATACGTCTTTTTCTTCCCCCGCGCCATGTTCCAGGTCTATCAGTACCCAGTCGAACCCCGCCAGTCCCACAATCTCGGCTGTAACAACGCTTCCAAGGTTTAGCCAGCAGCCGTGTACGGCCTCTCCCTGTTGTATTCTTTTTTTCAGATGCTTCATCCCCATTGATTGGTTTTATTCCGCCGCCTGCCGCGACGGATTTTTGCTTAGCCGGAAGTTCCCGGCAATCTATTTTATTCAGGATACCGGCCGTTTTGCCAGTTCATCATTTTCTTCATAGCAGGTTTAAGAAAGGAATCTGAACTAAATGTAAAGAAAAAAGCCAAGCCCCCATTTTTTAAAAAATATTTGCGTAATTGAAAAGTTACGTATAGTGAGTAAGCGCATTCAACATCAATTTTTTTCCGCATCCGCCCGAGTTGTTTTGGGAATACCTGACAAATCCCTCCCTGATGGAACAATGGCTGATGAAGAATGATTTTCAGCCCATCATAAGTTGCCATTTCCAGTTCCGGACAAACCGCATCCCGGCACTGGACTTCGATGGTATTTTCTATTGCCGGGTAGTGGAAATCGTTCCTTTCAAAAAGCTTTCCTATTCCTGAAAAAGCGGTCCGGGTGATGGTAAGATCACAATTGATTCCATGGTGGTATGGACGTTGGAGGCAACCACCTGCCCCCGCATTAGCCCTTTACTCCGTTTTTATAGTCTTCCAGAAGGGCTGATTGCCGTAGCCATATCGCAACGCATTCATTAACAGCCAATTATAAACAATATACATCCTTGAATTATTTTCACTCGTGATAAAATATTAATTTCCAGGTGATATACTGTCCAGTCTAACGCCAGCAACGCGACCAGTCTCACTTAAATTTGGATGCCTGTAACCTGCGAGCCATTTCCGGAAATTCAAATTTTCAACAGAATTGTATTATAGTTTTGATTGCGAATATGAAAATACTCATCATTGAAGACGAGCCAGCCCTCACAGACAGTATCTGCAGTTACCTTAATTCTGAAAATTTTGTTTGTGAAACGGCAGTCGACTTTAATAGCGCTATCGAAAAAATATCATTGTATGACTATGCGTGTATTATTTTGGACATTGGCTTGCCTGGCGGCAGTGGTTTGGAGATATTACAGGAACTGCGCCATAACCGAAAAAACGATGGCGTAATCATTATATCCGCCAGGAACTCCGTCAATGATAAAGTGACCGGTTTAAAGAACGGTGCAGACGACTACCTGGCCAAACCGTTTCATTTATCAGAACTCAGTGCCCGGGTTGATGCCATCATCCGGCGGAAAACTTTTCAGGGAAAAGATACGATTGAAATTGGTGAGCTTTCTGTCAGCACGCGTGATAAAACGGTTATTGCCAATGGAAGAACAATTGACCTAACAAGAATGGAATACGACTTGTTATTGTATTTTACCAGTAATAAAAATAGGGTAATCAGCAAAGGAGCCCTGGTAGAACACCTCTGGGGCGACCACATGGACATGACTGCCAATTACGATTTTTTATACACACATATAAAAAACCTGCGCAGGAAATTATTACAGGCAGGATGTCCTGACTATATTAAATCCGTCTATGGGTTAGGTTACAAATTTACAGTTTGACAATATGAAGCTATTTTCAAAATATAATAGGGTGAATTTGCTGGCGACCATCATCGTGTTCGTGCTTTCCGGTATTTCCTATTATTTTCTGCTCTACTTCATACTAATCAACCAGGTGGACGAAGACCTCAAGATTGAACAGCATGAAATTGAAAATTACACCGCAAAACACAATAGCCTCCCGGAAGTTATAGCAGTTAAAGACCAGCATATTTCCTACAGGGCGGTGGAGAGTAGCGTTGGAAAAAAAGTATTCAGCAATGCCTATTCCAACGAAAAAAATGAAAAAGAACAATATCGTCAGCTTGATTTTTTTATCCGTTCCAATAACCAGTGGTATAAAGTTAGTGTCAGCAAATCATTGGAAGGAACGGGTGATTTGATGCGGTCCATTATTTCCATTACATTGATAACAATACTGCTCATCCTGGTTGTCTCACTGGTTATAAATCGCGTTTTGCTGCGCAAATTATGGCAACCCTTTTACAACTCACTGGCAAGTATACGCGGGTTTGAACTCGGCAAAAATGAGCAACCCGTTTTTGTATCTACCCCTATTGAAGAATTCAACACAATGAACAATACTTTCAATGATGTTATCGCAAAGGCCCAACGGGATTACTTGCATCTTAAGGAATTTACAGAAAACGCCTCACACGAACTCCAGACACCTTTGGCGATTATTACTTCTAAACTCGATGTACTTATCCAGGATGAACATTTAACTGAGGCACAAAGCAAGGCGGCTTTTACCGCCTACGAAGCGATACAAAGACTGTCAAGGCTTAATCAGGGGTTGTTGTTGCTCACCAAAATTGAAAATGGACAGTACAACAGCATTTCCCCGATCCCTGTCAACCAGAAAATAATGGAAAAACTGCAGCAGTTTGAAGAACTTATCGATGCAAAGAAGATCCGGGTGACAACTTCGCTCAATACAGATGCCACAATACAAATGAATCCTGCACTGGCGGATATCATGCTTAACAACCTGCTCAGCAATGCCATCAAATACAATGTTTTTGAAGGGCAGATCGATATAGTTGCACAAGATGGTGTGATAAAAATCAGTAACAGCGGAAAAAAAGAAGCACTTGATGCAGACCGGCTCTTCCGGAGATTTGCAAAATGGGGCCAGGCAGACGAAGGCGTAGGCCTGGGTCTTGCGATTGTGAGACAGGCCGCGGATATTTCAGGCTTTACTGCACATTATGCATATGTAAACGACCACCATCGTTTTACGTTTATTCAAAACCATTACTGAAATAATCGTCTAATCATGTACAAACGCATTCTTTTATTTATCATGACCGGGTTGGCGGGTTGCCTTTCAATATCCGCACAGGATACAGATACGGGTAAAGCTGGTATTATCATAAGAGACAGCAGCCGCATAACTACTTTAGACCGGCATACGGGACGCAGCAAAACTCCCATCGCATACAAATCTTTTCTTATTCCCGCTACTTTAATCGTGTACGGTATATTGGCCGGCCACACGGACGCTTTTCAGGATATTAATGAAGCCATAAAAGAGGAAGTATTTACTGAACGCCGGCCCGCTAAAACAAAGATTGACAATTACCTTCAATATGCACCAGCCGTTTTGGTGTATGGATTAAATATAGCCGGAATTCATGGAAAAAATAATTTCAGGGATCGTACTATTATCTACGGTATTTCCAACCTTATAGTGGGAGCAACTGTATATGCCACTAAAAATATTACAGCAGAAACAAGGCCGGATGGCTCAGATAATTTATCCTTTCCCTCGGGGCATACGGCAACAAGTTTTGCTGCGGCAGAGTTTTTACGACAGGAATATAAAGATGTATCGCCCTGGTATGGTGTTGGGGGCTATCTCGCAGCCGCTGCAACCGGCTATTTAAGAATAAGCAACAACAAACACTGGGCAGGCGACGTGGTAGCTGGCGCAGGCGTAGGTATTGCTTCGGCCAGGCTTGCCTACCTAATATACCCTGCTATCAAAAGGAAATTGTTTAAAAACAGGGAAGTCAGCACCCTCCTGCTGCCGGGCTGGCAGAATGGTTCATGGGGCCTTGCGCTGGTTCATCATTTCTGATCACTCAGATATGCTCCGGCATACAACGATAGCTGGTAATACTTTATACCAAAGAAGAATCAACCATAATGAAAATATTTTTAACCGGCGTACTTTGGATGGGTTTTGCACTGGCGACAAATGCCCAGCAAAAAAGCCTTGAATACTTTATCCAGTCGGGTCTTCAAAATAGCCCACTTTTAAAAGATTACCACAACCAGGTATTGATTAACCAGCTGGATAGCCAGCGCATCCGGGCTGGTTACAGGCCACAGGTAAATGGCACCAGCATAAATTCATATTCACCGGTTGTAAAAGGATATGGTTATGATGGCGCCATTACAAACGGTGGTCAACTGTCAGCCCTGGTTGGCGTTAACCAGGCCCTGGTAAGTAAAAAATACCTGAATACGCAGTTTGAAGCCCTGCAAATACAAAATCTGGGTTTGGAAAATACGGCCAGCATGTCTGAACAGGATCTAAAAAGAACCATCATTGCCCAGTACATTAGCGCCTACGGCGATCTACAGCAACTCAAATTTGGCCGCGAAGTCAATGCATTGCTTATAAAGGAAGAAGGTTTATTGAAATCATTGACGGAATCCAATGTATACCGCCAAACGGACTACCTGACCTTTTTGGTTACCCGGCAGCAGCAGGAACTTTCGGTACGACAACTGGAAATACAATTGCAAAACGACTACGCAACCCTTAACTACCTAAGCGGTATCGTGGATACGGCTGAAGCAATTCTTGCCGTTCCCGGGATTCGCATTCAGGCATTACCCGATATCAACCAATCTGTATTTTTTCGCAAATTTACGCTTGACAGCCTGCAGCTAACCAATAGCCGAAACCTTATTGAATACAATTACAAACCCAAAGTAAACCTGTTTGCAGATGCCGGTTATAATTCTACCCTGGTGTACCAGGCCTATAAAAATTTCGGAACCAGTTTTGGTGTAAGTATAACGGTGCCCATTTACGATGGTCGTCAAAAAAAAATACAGCAAAGCAAGTTGTCTGTTTCAGAAAGAACACGGCTGGGATACAAAGATTTCTATAAGGCGCAATATACCCAGCAAGTTGCACAGCTGTTTCAGCAACTTAATCAAACCAATTCACTTATTGCTGAAATTGATCACCAGATCAAATATTCAGAAGGGCTTATCAACGTGAATATCAAATTGCTTGAAACGGGTGATGCAAAAATAGCTGACCTGGTGATTGCCATCAATAACTATATGACCGCAAAAAACCTGCTTACACAAAACAATAGCAGCCGGCTCCAGATTATTAACCAAATAAATTACTGGAACAGATAAAATAACAATATGCGACACAAATACCGATTCCTCCTACTATTGACCCTGCCGGTTTATACTTATTCCTGTAACCAGGCGGCTGCACCCATCGCAGCGGCACAGGATTCCATGGAACTTGTTGAAACGCCGGTAACCGTAACCGAAATCACAACCGGGCCAATGGCTGAATACCTGGAGCTGAATGCAACATCCTCGTTTATGCAGAAAAATTTTATAAAGGCAAACGCCAACGGGTACCTGCAATCAAATTTCACCAAACCGGGACAATATGTAAGCCGTGGACAAACTCTTTTTACCATTAAAACAAAAGAAGCGCAGAGTCTTGGCGATGCAGTGAACCAGCTGGACTCGAATTTCAAATTTTCCGGTACCAATATTATCAGGGCAGGCGGAAACGGTTATATCACCCAGCTCAACCACCAGGCCGGCGATTATGTGCAGGATGGAGAGCAATTGGCTGTTATCAGCGATATGAACAGTTTTGCTTTCTTACTTGATCTGCCATACGAGCTTCACCCGTATATGCAAAACAAAAAAACGGTTGAATTGATATTACCGGATGGCGAAAAACTACAGGGTGTTGTATCAGGCAATCTTCCCAGTGTAGACCCAACCGCACAGACACAGAGCATCTTTATAAAAGTGAATCCAAACCATCCAATACCGGAAAACCTGATTGCAAAAGTGCGGATTCCAAAAGTATTCAAGGAAAACGCCATTTCATTGCCAAAAGCAACCCTACTGACAAACGAAACACAAAGCGAATCCTGGATAATGAAAATGACGGACAGCAACACCGCCGTAAAAACACCTGTAAAAAAAGGAATTGAAACAGGCGATAGGGTCGAAATCCTCTCCCCTGCCCTTTCTGCCGGAGATAAAATATTGCTTACGGGCAATTATGGATTGGCTGATACAGCAAAAGTGAAAATCATTCAGTAAAACAACCTTTGTACTTTGAGAAATTTCTTTGTTTCATATAAAAACCCGTTAACAGTTCTGCTGGCATTGATCATTGGTGCTGGCATTTTTGCCTATGTAAAAATGCAGGTTTCGCTTTTTCCCGAAATCACTTTTCCAAAGATAAAAATAATTGCGGAAGCGGGATTGCAGCCGGTTAACAAGATGATGGTAACGGTAACCAAACCCCTTGAAAACGCCATTAAGCAAATTCCCAATCTCACCATGTTGCGCAGTACGACCAGCCGCGGTAGTTGTGAAATCTCCGCATACATAGACTGGAATGCCAATATAGATCTCGCGCAACAACGCATTGAATCTAAAATCAGCCAGGTAAGAAACCAGTTTCCGGCCGAGGTACAGATTACGGTTGAAAAAATGAATCCTTCCATTCTGCCGGTCATGGGGTATACCCTGGAAAGTCATACTAAATCGCCCATAGCATTAAAGCAACTGGCCAATTATACCATCAAACCATTTCTCTCGCAGGTGCAGGGAGTATCTGAAATTAGGGTAATAGGTGGCAAAACAAAAGAATACTGGCTTGAACTGGATGCCCGCAAGATGAGCTCGCTGGGCCTGACGCCGGATTCAGTGAGCAGTGCCATTGCACAAACAAATTTCATCCGGTCTAACGGTTTTTTACCGGATTACAAATTCCTCTATCTTTCTGTTACCGATGCCACGGTACACTCCGTTAGCGATCTTGAGAATATTGTATTGAAAAATGATGGCAGAAGAATCATCAGGCTGGGGGAAATTGCTTCTGTTCAAATACGCGAAGCCGTTGAATTCACGAAAATCAATGCCAATGGCCGTGAAGCCATTCTGATCGCTGTCATCAAACAACCCAATGCAAACCTGGCCGCTCTTTCCCTGGCCGTGGAACAGCAAATTATAGCCTTGCAAAAAATGCTTCCGGCAGGTGTCTCTATTCACCCTTATTATATACAGGCCGACTTTGTCAATACCTCTGTCAAAAGTGTTACTGACAGCCTATGGATTGGCTTGGCGCTCGCCATTTTGGTAGCTATTTTTTTCCTTCGTTCGCTAAAAGCCAGTACCACTATATTATTTACGATTCCCATTACCATTTGTATGACGCTGCTGGTACTGTATACCGTTGGCTACACGATTAATATTATGACACTTGGCGCGATAGCCGCCGCCATAGGCCTAATCATTGATGATGCGATCGTAGTGGTTGAGCAAATTCACCGCACGCATGAAGAGCATCCTGATGAACCTACCAGATCATTGTTGCAAAAAGCTATCCGCTATCTTTTTCCTGCCATGGTGGGGTCATCATTGAGCACCATCGTGATTTTTTTACCTTTTGTATGGATGAGTGGCGTGGCAGGCGCCTATTTTAAAGTGCTTACCAATACAATGATCATTACCCTGGTATCTTCGTTTTTTGTGACCTGGATAGGTTTGCCGGTTATCTATCTCTTATTATCAAACAATAAAAATGCGAAAAGTGAAAAGAAAGTAACAGCGCATGCTGTAAGAAGCCAGCGCTGGGTTTATTTTTTTATCCGCCGCCCGCTAATCGCATTGCTGATGATCGGCGGCTGCATTTTCGCAATCGTATTGATTCTTCCCAAACTGCAAACCGGTTTTTTGCCCGATATGGATGAGGGAAGTATTGTACTGGACTATGCATCGCCACCTGGAACATCGCTGGAGGAAACAGACCGGATATTGCGCCAAATAGAAAAAATGATTGTTACCGTTCCTGAAGTGGCCGCCTACTCCAGGCGAACCGGCACCCAAATGGGATTTTTTATAACGGAACCCAATACCGGTGATTATCTGATTCAACTCAAAGCAAACAGAAGACGCTCCACGGAAGAAGTAATTGCAGAAATAAGAAAACATATTGAAACAACACAACCGGCATTGCGTGTGGATTTTGGACAGGTTATCGGAGATATGTTGGGGGATCTGATGACTTCCGTTCAACCTGTTGAAGTAAAAATATTTGGCGACGATCCAAGTCAATTGCAGTTTCTTTCAAAACAAATTGCCGAACTGGTTTCAGGAGTACAGGGGGCTGCCGACGTATTTGACGGCATTGTGATTGCCGGACCCTCCGTACGCATTGAACCGGATTACAGCAAACTTGCCCAGTTTGGCATTACGCCGGCAAACCTGCAATACCAATTACAGATGTCCATGGAAGGAAATCTTGCCGGATCCGTTTTGGAAAAGGAACAACTATCACCCATACGCCTTGTCTATCCCAACAGCAGGAAGATGGGTGTTAGCGGTATTTTGGATCTGCAGGTATTCCTGCCAAATGGAAAATTAAATCCTGTTACGTCCCTCGCAACAGTTCGGGTTAATGGCGGCGAAGCAGAAGTACATCGCGAAAACCTGCAATCCATGGGAGTGGTTACCGCAAGACTGGAAAACAGTGATTTAGGAACTGTTATTAAACAAATTCAACAGAAAATCAATGGCAAAATTGTTCTACCCAATGGATATCATATAGAATATGGAGGCGCTTACGCCGAACAGCAGCAATCTTTTAAAGAGCTGTTGCTAATACTGATTACAGCAAGCCTGCTGGTTTTTGTTGTTATCCTGTTTTTGTTCCGTGATCTTAAAGCGGCGCTTTCCATATTATTGGTTTCGGTGCTGGGTATAAGCGGAAGTTACCTGGGTCTATATCTTACGGGTACGCCTCTTAATGTAGGAAGTTATACAGGCCTTATTATGATAGTTGGTATAATTGGTGAAAATGCCATTTTTACATTCCTTCAGTTCAAAGAAACATTACAAAATCGTTCTGTTGAAGAATCAATTGTGTATGCCATTTCAACGAGACTGCGTCCAAAGCTAATGACGGCGCTGGGTGCAATTATCGCACTCTTACCGCTTGCATTGGGCATCGGTGCCGGCGCACAACTGCATCAGCCACTGGCGATATCCGTTATAGGAGGATTTATCATTGCATTACCACTACTTTTAATTGTGCTTCCTTCTCTTCTAAGGCTCATTTACAGGAAGACAACTGTTGCCAATAAGTTTTCGTCAAACCCGCATTTGTAAACAAATTCAAACAAACAATTATGAAAAAACATTTTCTGTTGCAACTTTTTGCTGTCACCGCAACGATGCTGGCTTCCATTTGCCTCCAGGCACAGATCCCGGGCAATTACCGTATTGCCAAAACTTTTCACATTGCCAGTTCGGGCGGATGGGACTATATTGCTGTTGGACCGGGCAATAACCGTCTGTATGTTTCTCATGGCTCGCAGGTTAATGTTCTAAACGAAAAAACGGGCGACTCGGTTGGGGTTATCAGCAATACAACAGGTGTTCATGGTATTGCTTTTGTTCCGACTCTGAAAAAAGGTTACACCAGTAACGGCAGGCTGAACAATATCACCGTATTTGACCTCAACACCAACCAGGTGCTGGGCCAGATAGCAGCCGGGCAAAACCCGGATGCCATTATGTATGAGCCTTATTCCAGAACAATCATTACCTGTAATGGTCGCAGCCATGATCTCACGGTTATCAATCCGGAAACTGAAAAAACCATTGCAACAATTGCGGTTGGAGGAAAACCGGAAACAGCTGTCAGCGACGGCGCCGGAAAAATTTACGTGAACATTGAAGACAAGAATGAAATTGTAGTCATCAATATTAAAAACAATACCGTGGAAAATCATTGGTCCATTGCACCGGCGGAGGGGCCCACCGGGCTGGCGATTGACCCTGTAACCAGGAAACTATTTGCCGGTTGTGATAAATTATTGGTAGTGGTGGATATGGCATCCGGTAAAGTTGTAGATAAACTCCCTATTGCCGATGGATGTGATGGTGTGGCATTTGACGGGCGACTAAAAAACATTTTTGCGTCCTGCGGCGAGGGCATACTCACCATTATCCATGAAGATGCAATGGGTAAATGCACCGTTATTCAAAACCTGCCTACCAAAAAAACGGCGAGAACCCTAACCGTCAATGAGGCCTTGCATACGATTTACCTGCCGGCAGCAGATATGGGCACACCTGCCGCAGGTGAAAGAAGGGCGCCTATGATCCCGGGAACTTTCCAGGTATTGGTTGTTCAGCCAAAATAATAGCAATGAGTTTCTACAAAATAATGATGGGCCGGGCACCAGGGCCGTGATGAAGCATTGCTGCGTCGCACACTTGTACTATTGGTTCTTTGTGCATCAGTTCTGTAGTCAACCCTCCTTGTTTTGATCTGCTCCCATTCTCTATTGGTCGGTGTCCTTCACCGACCATTTATTTTTCAACCATGCATCATTTTGTTCAAATCCCCCGTTGTTCCATCCACGGATTGCTTCACCTCATTCGCAATAACGGGTCATGCTCATGATTAAGATTTTGAATAGACTCAACATTAATGACTAGTATATTCTACCGTTCGTTCTGGGTTACCTTAAAGATATCAGCGAATATTCTTTAGCCTGGCCGTCTTAACCTGCATATTCTTTATCATGAGAAGCGTACCCATGCTGTAAAATTTCCATTGCCATCGCTCTCCATCAACAAGGCATTGAAGGCATCATACCTGCCATTGGTGACCTCATTGCCATAATCGTTACCGTATACCACAATATCAAGACTTCCATCATCATTAAAATCATCTGCTATCATACCAAATATTGGAGACAACCAGGCTGCCACAATAAAATAATAAATCTTGAACTTGATCTATTGTTTCTTTATCATCACAAAATACGGACTGCTCACACCGTTGTGTTTAGCATCGGCTCCCGGCAATGAAATGTTTCCTTTTTTATATGGCATACTATAAACATCAAAATAGCGGTATTGCGCTACAATCTGCCCATTTTCCTTTTTAAAGGATTGCAACCATACGGGAATGGAGGATGGCACCGGCTTCTCAATTTTTTCATAGGCTATGTATATAATAGCGTCTTCATCTATGGTAAAATGCAAAAAATTATCCGCCGATTTATTTGCCTCATTTTCATCGGTGCGGATAAACGTTAGTCCCTGGTAGTTACCCGGTTCACTAAAATTGATTTCTTCCGGATTAGAAGAAAGTGAACTGTCTTTGCCATTGAAGAATAGAGCTTCACCATTTACGACTTTTGATATCCTGCAATTGACACTGTTAATGCTTGCATTTGTCACCAGCACTGTCCTCGGTTTTTTTGGCCGTACGACGAGGTTTAGTGTACGACTTACTTTCTCTCCATCCACATCCTTTGCGATGATGGAAATTTTATAACTCCCTTTTACAGAACAAATACCTTTAAGCATACCATCAGGATACAAATCAATTCCTTTTGGTAAAGATGTGGAATCAACCAGGTAAAATTCTATTTCACCATTACCTTTCACGTGCAGCTTTGTTTCATATAAATTGCCGGCATAGGCAGCCGGCAACACCGCATTGACAAATTGCGGCTTCATCTTCACTCGAACAATGGTGGTTGCAGTGGAAGATTTATTACGATTGGTGTATGCCATTGCTTCTACCAAATTATCTCCTGCAACGGGTGTAAAAGTAAACTGCCAAGGAACATGCATCAATGAAGTATGCAACACATGGTTTATATACACTTTTACCAGTCTGATGGTGTCTGATACATTTGCCTGTACTGTCAGCGTAACTGGCTTACCTGATTCCGCTTTCACGGGATAATCTACTGGCGTAAAAAATACCGATGGATATTTATAGCCGTCGTTCATTTTTTTATAAGCCCAACCAGTCAGGTCCTGTGTACTGGCAGCTATCCATTGTACAACATGTCCTAACCCTTTGAAATTGGAATAGCGTGGATTGACACCTGTAACCCAGGTACTTCCGGTATCCGTGGTATAACCATTTAAAGATCGAATGGCAGCTACCTGTTTACGTAAAGGCCTTGAAAAAAAGTCAGTTTCACCCTGATTCATCCATAAAGGAATATCTTTTACTTTGAGCGAATCACCGGAAAAGCGCATACCCATCGGAATGGCAGCTGCAAAATATCCAGGATATTCCTGAATAATCCGGTATACTCCTTCACCACCCATTGAAAATCCGCATACATATACACGTTCTGGGTCGCCCTGCCGGTTTGCGATCAGATCGTCCATCACTGATTTGAGCGCTGCAAAATGCTGTTTCCATCCGCGTGCTGTTGCAGGGGAAATAATATAGGTTGGAATCGTTTGCTTGTTGGCGCCAAACTGGTGCCACATGCGCGCCGGCGGATCTACTGCATTGCGTAATGAAGCATGATTGTCCGTCCCGCAACAGCCATGCATAAATAACACGATGGGATATTTTTTACCAGCCTGCAGGTGCGCGGGCGTATATAAAGCATATTCTGTTGAATCTTTTTTCTGCAGCGACCATTCAGGAAATCCTTTATAATCGATTTGGCAAAATAGCATCTGCGGAAAAACTGAAGCGATTAATAATAACAAAAACACATTTCTTCTCATGATAATTGTATTTAATGATAGCAAAAATAAAATTCTTCTCATACTAATTGTCTTTTTTATTACATCACTACATTGCTAGCTGGTTACACAATACCAGCTATTCTGTTTACAATGCCTGCCATCTACACAATTAGCGGTGGCCGTGGTATTAAAACGATGTAAGTTTACCGGCAAACCGCTGCCAGCCAGTTGTATTGTCACTGGTTCGGGATTATCATCGATCAATACCAGCGTGGTTTTATTAATGAAAAGAGGCACAAATGCAAGCGAATATATTTTACTGTTTTCTGATGTTTCGGCACCCTGATTGGATGATGCCGTATATTGTCCAGCAGTTTATTTTTGGCCATCTTGAATAGATAATCCCTGATATTGTTAATTTGCGTGCGTTTTTCAAGTTGCACCCAAACCTTCATGAAGATTTCTTGCAGCAATTCTTCTGAATCTTCCATTGAATGAGTAAATAGAAAAATATTGGGATACAACTGTTTGGTATAGGCTGTGTAAAATTGCCCGGATGCCTGCCTGTTGCTACTGGCAACCAGCATTAGCAGGGAATTCTCATCATTTGAGGCATTCGTTAGCATCGGCAGAAGGTATTCAAGGCTTTTAATTTGATTACCAAACTGCAAGTCTGTAACATTGAATACAGGAAGTAAATTAGCAATATTTATTCATTATTACCCCACTAAACTTTATAATTAGGGAATAAAAAAAGGCAGCTTCTAAGTACCCCAAACAGGCTATTGTTCCTACGATCAAACATTCAGTCCACGCTAAGTTAAAAAAAAATCCAGTCAACGAGTTAGTCAAAAATGAATTAAAGAACTTTGAATTCAGCATAAAATCCGTTGAACAGTACAATAATAAAACAGGCAATCATAAAAATGATTACCTGTTTTCAAGTAGTGTCGGGACGACTAGATGATTTACGAATCCGTAAACTACTATTTATCAATTATATATAAACTTGTCAGTTTAGTTGTAACCGAATTGGTAACAGTAAAAATGCCTTTAATTCTGTGTTGCAAATTTCATCAAAAAATATCAAATAAGACAAATTTTAAGCATTTAGTTTTCCTGTAAAAAGAAATATAAACAACATTCAAAAATATTGTAGCATTATCAGAATGAATCAGGTAAGTTGTATTTCACACTTCATCCTTAAGGCTTAC
Organism: Bacteroidota bacterium; assembly: GCA_040007355.1. Taxonomy (GTDB): domain Bacteria; phylum Bacteroidota; class Bacteroidia; order Chitinophagales; family Chitinophagaceae; genus JACMLD01. The sequence goes on from JBDTVE010000042.1 coordinate 20,393, forward strand.
TGAACATTATGATTTATTAAATAGTTGTTCAATTGTGGCCATCGGTAAAAACATTCTCTCACTATCTGCAAGAAGTATAAACCCAAATTTCAAATAAAAATCAGTGGCTTCCTGATCTATAGGGTCAACTATAACTGCCATGGACGCTATACTTGCAAGAGATATATCCAAACTTCTTTTTAGAGCATCTATTAAAAGTAATGTCCCCAGCTTTTGACCTTTATATTTTTGGTCAATTGCCAACCGTCCCAAAAGAGTTACCGGAAGGTCCTTATATTTTGGAAGTTTTTTTATTATCGATTCAGGCAATTGAGATCGGGGTATAGAACCATTTGAAAGTGTATAATAACCTTTAATTTCTTTATCGTCATCGGATAGCACCAGGCAAACTGATACTTTGCCTTTCGCATCTTGCTTAGCTTGTGTTTTTATATAATTATCAAGCATCGCCTTACCACAATAGAATTTTTCTTTTACATGTGTTGTTGCCAGCGGTTTTGTTACATAATTCATTTCTTACCTAATTGATTTAAGTAACTCTTTGATGCCTGAATCAGCGCTTTATTTGGTTTAGGAGGATTTAACAAAGCTTGTAAAAATACATTTCTATCGTTTTCCGACGCTAAAACAGAATCATGTTTTTCTATGATAACTAAAGCCGCCTCTTGTGTTGTATGAATTACAAATTCCGACAACGACTTAAACCCTTTTATCTTTGCCGCTTTCTCAAATAAATTCTTCTGACTAAGAGATAGCCTGGTATCAAATCTTGCCGAAGCATTTGGTTTTGCTTTTTCTTTTGTGACATTCATAATTTGAACATTTTTACAAATGTACGGCAAAATTCCGTACATATAAATAATTGTGTGGAAGTTTAAATTTATATACTCAATCAAAATCTATTTTAATTAATACAAAAAATCATGAAAAAGACAGCACCAAAAATGCACTTCTCCCCTATTTTAAAATGTTTATACAAGCTTCTTCCAGCGGCAGAAGACAGCCCCCTTCCGGTATAAGAATTACCAGCGGAAAGATTGCAAATTTTCAGTATGCACACTCAGATGTAGATTCCGGCTAAACTGACCCCCCTTCGCCATTTCAAATTGACCCCCTTAAAAACGATTTCAAAAAGGTCCTAAAAAAAGCCTGCTAAAGAGGACTAAAAAAGA
>JBDTVE010000043.1:0-9440 GCA_040007355.1 Bacteroidota bacterium
CGGCGTTTTAAAAGAATTTCTGGAATTGCCGCGGAAGCAGATCCTTCCTAAGGTCAGGATGACAAAGATTTGAGTATCTCATTCTTCGTGGAATAAATCAGGGTAATCGCTGATGATGCCATCCACACCCATTTTTTTCAGGCGTTCTATCTCGGGTTTTTCATCCACTGTCCAGGCAACTACCTTAATGTGTTTCGCGTGGCAGGCTTCCAGCAATGAGGCGTTCACCAGTATATAAGCGGGGCTGTAGACAGTGGGTGTAAAACCAAGTTGCAGGAGCTGGTCTTCCAGCGAACGATTATCGGTACCCTCCACCAGCAACGCTGTTTTAACGCCTGGGTATTGCCGGTGGATTATCTGCAGCGTACGCGGATCAAAAGATTGTATAATAACACGGTCCACAATTTTTTTGCCGGTAATTACTTTCATCAGCAGGTTTACAAATTCCATTGGCGCAGGGTGATACAGGTTGTCGGTCTTCGGTTGTGTTTTGGTTTCAATATTATAAAACGGCAGGGCCCGGTGCAGGGAGCGTGCAGCGGCTTCCGCGCTGTCTATTACCACGCTGAGCAGGGGCTTGGTTACCCTCATTTTTTTTTGCCGTGGAAAATGCGGGTGCGGTTTCATACCCACATCGTACTGCTGTGTTTCGGCATAGCTCATGTGGTATATATTGTAATTCTTTTCCTCTTTTTCATCAATAAAACCGCCATCGGGCCGGGTAGTTATCTCGTGGTTGAAAAAGGGCTCATGAGAAATAATCACCTGTTTGTCTTTGGTTATCACAGCATCCATTTCAAGGGTGCTCACACCCAGTGCAAGCGCGTTTAGCATGGCGGGCACCGTGTTCTCGGGCATCAGGCCACGACCGCCCCGGTGTGCTTCCGTATCAAAAGCCGGCAGGTTCATGGTGGTTTGTTTTACCGTATTACAGCAGAATGCAAGTGTTACGATGAGTGTAAATACAACAATTGTTTTGTTCATATATGGCAGGTTATGCAGGTAAACAATGGTCTTGCTTGTAACACCAGGCCGCTGTGTTATTCTCCCATGACACGGTTGTTTTTATCAAACAAGTCCATTTCACGCTGTCTCATTTCTCCGGCAATAGCGGCGGCCGGGCCGCCCTGGGTTTGCAGGGCAGCGGTAATGATCTGATAAGTCTCCTGGTCGCGGTTCTGGCTTAGCTTAAAAACATTGTCCAGGTGCGTAATCTCCAATTCAAACGCCACAATAGCTTTCATCATCCTGTTGATATATTCTTCGGGCATTTTTTCTACCAGTGCGGGCGAATGCTTATCATTTTCAAATAAAGCGGTTGTGCGTGTCAGTATATCCAGCAATGCTGTATCATCTAAAAAAGTAAGAACGCCGCTTGCATGTACGGAGATATAGTTCCAGGTAGAGGCGGTTTGTTTGTTCTTGTACAAACTGGCGCTTACATAACTATGGGGACCGGTAAAAACGGCCAATGCCCGGGGATTCTGTTCAAATGCCAGACAATGATCCGTTTTGCGCTGCACATGCCCCAGCAGGAATAATTTTTCTGCTCTTTCTTCCAGTAACAAGGGCACCTGCGTGGCCACCGGCTGTTGGTGATGATCACAACCGGTGAGCAGGGCAAACGGGTTTGCGCTCATAAACTGTTTTACAACAGCAATATCTTTCTCTTTAAAATAGGGAAGGTTGTACATGGGCAAACCATTTTTTATAAGACGGCTGATGTCGGGCCTGTTGCCATTCAGGCCACCACTTCCGCAACCCTTGCTGTTCCTATTTGAGCGTTTAACATAGAAATACTTCTGACCGTTTGTGCCGCAAACGCAGTAAAGGCGCTTTTTGTAATTTCGTCGTTGCTCATCATCACGGGTATCCCCGAATCGCCCCCTTCGCGTATGTTTTGCACCAGCGGTATCTGTCCCAGCAGAAGCAGGTCGTATTCTTCGGCCAGTTTCTTACCACCGTCCTTTCCAAAAATATAATATTTATTAGCGGGCAGTTCTGCGGGCGTAAAATAACTCATGTTTTCCAGCAGGCCAATGATAGGTACGTGCAGTTGCGCCTGGCCAAACATAGCAATCCCTTTTTTTGCGTCAGCCAGCGCCACATCCTGCGGTGTGGTTACAATGATGGCACCTGTTACCGGCACGGTTTGGAGCACTGTCAGATGAATATCGCCGGTGCCCGGCGGCATATCAATTACCAGGTAGTCCAGCTCATCCCAGAAAACATCGGTTACAAACTGGCGAATGGCGCTACTGGCCATTGGGCCGCGCCATACAACCGCACTTTTTTCGTCTACCAGTAACCCTATGCTCATGAGCTTGATGCCATATTTTTCCAGTGGCACTATCTTCCCTTTTTCATTTTCACCCATATCCATCATCATGGGTCTTTCTCCCCGAACGCCAAACATAATGGGCACGCTGGGCCCGTATATGTCTGCATCCATTAAACCAACTTTGGCATTGCCTGCAGCCAGGGCTAGCGCAAGATTGGCAGCTACCGTACTCTTTCCCACACCGCCTTTACCGCTCATCACCGCTATAATATTTTTTACTTTTGGCAATACCTGCCCGGAATCCTTTCGGTTGGTAGATGTATTGGAAGTAAAATGTATGGTAACAACAGCATCCTTATCAACCTGCGTTTTGATGGCTTTTTCACAGGCGTTGCGCATCATATCCTTCATGGGACATGCAGGCGTTGTGAGTACCAGGGTAAATGAGACCTGGTTGCCGTTAATAACAACATCTTTGATCATGTTCAGGGTAACCAGGTCCTTTCCCAGATCGGGCTCCTGCACAGTGCTTAACGCGCTCATTATTTGTTCCTGCTGCATTATGGTTAAAAAGGTTATGTTAAAAAACTATTTTGTCGCAAAATTAACCAATGGCGGGGGCAATTTGTTGTATTTCTGAAAAATGAAGTAATTATCTTTGAACCGTATGGCGCCTGTTTTATGAGATGCGGGAAGCAGGGTGGGCAATTAAAAATAAATTAATTAAATAAGGGTGGTAAGCGGTAAAAGCGGTATTAATTACTGAAATAACCAACCTTTATAAAACAATTATTCCGGATGAAAAAATTGCTACTTTTTACTTTCTTTGCTGCTGTTTTGGCTGGTAAATCAATGGCGCAGTTTACACAGCTGAAAGATTCCGTAGTGCAATTGTACGGAGTGGTAATGACGGCAGACAGTTTGAAAGGCATACCTTCCGTGAGTGTTATTGTAAAAGGCCAGAACCGCGGTACCATGAGCAATGAACAGGGTGTATTCTCCATCGTGGTGTTAAAGGGAGACGTGGTGGAATTCACCAGCATCGGTTATAAACCCAAGGCGGTGGAAATACCGCGTAACCTGGAAGGCAACCAGCAAAGTATTATACAACTGATGGTCACGGATACCATGTACCTGCCGGTTACCATTATAAAGCCACGTCCCACAAAAGAGCAGTTTGAACGCGATTTTATAAACACCGATATACCCTCCGACAACCTGGAAATAGCCCGCAAAAACAACGATGCCGCCACCAGGCGGGCGCTAATGAGGGGTCTTCCGCGCGATGGTCGCGAATCGGCCAATTTTGCTCTTGCCCAGGGTGCCAAAAAATATTATTATGCCGGGCAAACTCCGCCCATCGGACTACTGAATCCCCTGGCCTGGGCTGATTTTATAAGCGCCTGGAAACGGGGCGATTTTAAAAACAACAAATAAGGCAATACCGGCATTGGTTTTTCATGGCTTCCTTCTTGCGTCGCAATCCGTTCATCGGCATATCTTTGGGCAGCACGGAATAGTTAATTATTTTGCGCCTGGTTCAGGCCATCAGTTATCCGGCCACCGCTTCACTATATACTTTTGCACTTATGATTCAAACTGTTTCAGTCATTGGGGCCGGCACCATGGGCAATGGTATTGCGCATGTATTTGCTCAAAATGGTTTTACCGTAAACCTGATCGACGTATCGCCCGCACAGTTAGAAAAAGCAATGGTCGCCATTACAAAAAACCTGGACCGGCAGGCAGGAAAGGCCTTGATCACGGAAGCGCAAAAACAGTCCACACTAAACAACCTCCATACAAAAACATCCATCCCGGAAGCCGTAAAAGATTCCGACCTGGTAATAGAAGCCGCTTCAGAAAATACCGAGCTTAAATTATCCATATTTAAACAGATAGATGCGGCAGCGCCGCCCCGGGCCCTGCTGGCCAGCAATACCTCGTCTATCTCCATTACTACCATCGCCGCAGTTACCAAAAGACCCGGCCTGGTTATTGGCATGCATTTTATGAACCCGGTACCAGTCATGAAACTAGTTGAGATTATCAATGGTTATGCCACCACCAAACAAACCACCGATACCATTGTGGAGTTAACGACCCGCTTACAAAAAACGGCCTGCGTAGTGAGTGATTATCCCGGCTTTATTGCCAACCGTATTTTAATGCCCATGATCAACGAAGCTATATACAGCCTGTTTGAAGGCGTGGCCGGTGTAGCGGAAATCGATACCATCATGAAATTGGGTATGGCCCATCCCATGGGGCCCTTGCAACTGGCCGATTTCATAGGGCTGGACATCTGTCTTTCTATATTGCAGGTTTTGCAACAGGGTTTTGGCTATCCAAAATACGCCCCTTGTCCCCTGCTGGTAAATATGGTTAAAGCCGGAAAATTGGGCGTAAAAACCGGCGAAGGATTTTATACCTACACTCCCGGCAGTAAAGAACTGATTCCGGGTGAGCGGTTTAGAAAATAGACAGCACAACAGCGCGACTATGTTGCACCGTTATTCTGTAAAACAAACTGGTTTCAGTTCGGACCAAACCAGCTCAATAAACTGTTATACATACCCCGCATCCTTATCGCACCAGTATCTTTTGACTTAATTGTTTTTCGTTTCCAACTAAACGAACCAGGTATTGCCCTGCCGGCAGACCGGAAATGGGGATAGCCATTCTTCCAACCCGGTTGGCAATCGAGCGACTATACAGCACCCTTCCTTCCATATTAATAATTTGCACACCGCTGAATGCAGCTGCAAGATTCAGGTTCAGCATTCCGGTGGTAACAACAGAAGGACTTACAAAATTTGCCTGCAGGCTGTTGGCAGCAACCAGCAACAGCTTTGAATAGCAACCCGTTCCATCCAGGTCTGTCATTTTTAACCGGTAATATATTTTTTGGGTGGATGCAAGCGGGTGTTTAAAATAATAATTCCCGTTGCCGGCGGCGGCAAGCGTGCCAGCCAATTGAAAATGGATGGCATCGGTACTGTATTCAACATCAAACTGTCTTAGTAGTTGTTCATCTGCCGTTACCCAGTTCATTTCATTATAACCCGTTCGGGCCGTTGCTTCAAAACGCACCAGTTTTACGGGTAAGGCCCCACTGGCACTGGCAACCACGTTGTACAGCTGCCCGTTTAAAGACGTAACATACAGTTCCCCGTTTTCCGCTTCTCCAAAAGCACTGATGCCGGTCAGTATATTGTTAAATTGAATGGTATCGGTGGCGGTGCCATTGGGTGGCAAAAGCCATACATTGTGCGAAACTTCGTCGGCAAAAATATAATAGCCGTACATAGCGGGGTTTACGGTACCCCTGTACACATAGCCCCCGATAATAGCAAAACCACCCGTGGTATTGTTGTGTGGATAGTCAAGTAACGGTGGCGCATAAACGCCCTTGGCTGCATCAAGCGCACAACCACCATTATACGGGTGAAAGCCTTCTGTACAATGCCAGCCATAATTAAGACCACCGGTACTGCCGGCTGGTCTGAAATTCACTTCTTCCCAGGCATCCTGTCCTACATCGGCCAGCCACATATCATGCGTAAACCGGTCAAAACTCCAGCGAAAAGGGTTCCTTAGTCCAAAAGCCCATATCTCATCCATTATATTATCATTGAGGGCAAGGAACGGATTGTCGGGCGGAATGGTATACAGCGGACCCGTAGCAGAAGTAGCTACATTTATCCTGATCATTTTTCCCAGTAACAAGCCGCCGTTTTGTGCATTGTTTAGCTGGTCTCCACCACCGCCGCCGTCACCGGTAGCAAAATACAGATAACCATCGGAACCAAAATTCAATTTACCGCCATTGTGGTTGGATTGCCCAGGATGGGGAATGGTCAGCACCACCTGTTTGGAGCCCGGCTCGGCCTGGTTGGGAGTGCCCGAAGGCGTATGGTATCTCGCCAGTTCAACATCTCCGTTCGTATTGGTATAATACACAAAAAAATAACCGCTGGAGGCATAATTGGGTGGAAAGGCAACACTTAATAAACCCCGTTCGGAACCAGTGGTATTAATATCCGAAACCCTGAGGAAATCGCCCAGAGGGTTAAATAATTCATCGTATGCTTTAATAGTACCACCCTGCTCCACAACAAAAAGTCGTTTGCTGAGATCCCCGGCATTCACCACATCTACCGGTTTTACCAGCCCGCTGATCTTTGAATTAAACCCAATAATCGGTTGTGCGTTCCCGGTAGAATAAAAAATACAACCAACAATAAACAGAAAGAGGGCGCAGCCGTTTTTCCATACCAGGTAGAACAGTTTCATAAGCTTTTTTTTGATGAATGAATAATCCGGGGCCGGCATACCATGAAACTTCTTTGAACAAACCAGCTTTTGTTGAAATCCTTGCCAGGGTATGCTTTGTCAAGGCTTCTATTTGTTTACAGTAGTGATGGCACCGCCGCTCCGCCAACGCCGGTTGCACGGGCGGTAATCATCTCACAATGCCCATTACGAGACACTCGGATATTAAAAACAATTACAGTTCTAACGCTATCGCAGACTAAGCGTAGTAGGTGACTTTGAGACAGGAACAATCTTATGCGAGCAGGGTTTTTACCCTGGCAATAATATTTTCGGTACTAAACCCGAATTCTTTCATGACTTGTTCGCCCGGGGCCGACTCGCCAAACCGGGTGATACCAATGATATCGCCCTCATCGGTTACATATTTGTTCCAGCCCACCGGCGACCCGGCTTCCACCGCCAGCCTTTTCCGTATGTTTTTGGGAAACACCTGCTGCCGGTATGCCTCGTCCTGTTTTTCAAATAGCTCCCAACTGGGCATACTAACCACGCGGGCGGAAATGGACAAGGCTTTTAATTGTTCCTGGGCTTCCAATAAAAGGTGCACCTCGCTGCCGGTGGCTATCAGTATAATTTTGGGCGCTCCTTCACAATCAGAAAGAATATAGGCACCACGTGCAAGATTAGCTGCTTTTGCATATTTGTTCTGGTCAATAATGGGTATTTCCTGGCGGGTCAACACCAGTACTACCGGACCGCCCTTGTGTTCAATTGCCACACGCCAGGCTTCAACCGTTTCATTGGCATCGGCGGGCCGTATGACCACCAGGTTGGGGATGGCCCTTAAAGATATTAACTGTTCTACGGGTTGGTGGGTGGTTCCGTCTTCACCAAGTCCAATACTATCGTGCGTGTAAACAAAGATGGGGCGAATTCCCATAATGGCGGCCAGGCGGATGGGCGGTCGCATATAATCGGAGAAAATAAGAAAGGTGGCGCCATAAGCGATGATGCCCTTTGTGAGTGCCATACCGTTGAGTACCGCGCCCATGGCATGTTCTCGGATACCAAAATGAAAATTCCTGCCGCCATGTTCCGTAGCGCTAAAGGAAGGATATCCTTTTAACAGGGTATCGGTAGAGGGTGCCAGGTCTGCCGCACCACCCATCAGTAAAGGCAGTTCAGCCGCTATGCTGTTCAGGGTTTGCCCAGATGCTTTACGGGTAGCCATGCCTTTTGGATCCGGTTTAAATACCGGTAAACCTTTTTTCCAGCCTGCGGGAAGTCCGCCTGCACGTAACAATTCATACTCTGCGGAAAGTTCGGCATAACTTGTTTTGTACTTTTCATACAGGTCTTTCCAATCCTTTTCTTTTCGTATACCGGCCTCCCCTTTTTTCCTGTAATAATCTAATACTTCTGGAGGCACCACAAAACTTTCGCCGGGGTTAAATCCAAAATTTTCTTTTACCAGTTTCACCTCTTCCTTTCCTAACGGCGACCCATGAGCGGACGCGGTATCTACTTTATTGGGGCTGCCAAACCCGATATGCGTGCGTACTTTTATCAGGGATGGTCGCTTGGTTTCTTTTTTTGCATTTTCAATGGCGGTGGCAAGCGCACTCGTATCGTTGCCATCTGGCACGGCTTGTACATGCCAGCCATAGGCCCGGAAACGTTCGGCCACGTCTTCGCTAAAAGCCAGTGAAGTATCGCCTTCAATGGTAATTTTATTATCATCATACAAATAAATAAGATTACCCAGTTTAAGATAACCCGCCAGTGAAGCCGCTTCCGCGCTAATACCCTCCATCAGGTCGCCATCGCTGCAGATGGCGTACACCCGGTAATTGAATAGTTCAAAACCAGGCCGGTTATAACGCGAAGCAAGGTACTGCTCTGCGATGGCCATACCTACGCCATTTGCAAATCCCTGTCCCAGCGGACCGGTGGTGGCTTCAATACCGGCCAGCAAACCATATTCGGGGTGACCGGCAGTTTTACTGTGTAATTGGCGGAAATTTTTAATATCATCCAGGCTTATATCATAACCTGTTAAATACAAAAAACTGTATTGTAACATGCAGGCATGTCCGGCTGATAATACAAACCGATCCCGGTTGGGCCATTCCGGATCACGGGGGTTATAGTTCATCGCATTGGTCCATAAAACATGGCCTACCGGCGCCAGTCCCATGGGTGTGCCAGGGTGACCGGAATTGGCTTTTTGCACAGCGTCTGCGGCCAGTACCCGTACGGTATCAATGCCCGTTTTTTCTATTGCTTCCATTTTACTTTTTATTCAAAGCCCCAAACAATGTACCAGACAGGATTTGTTTTACCAGGTTCGGGGCCGGTTGAGAAGAAACGCTTGTTTAGGTTCAATTTTTGTATGAATAAGAAGATAAAAAAACATCTATGACTTATTCATTTAAAAAAGGCGACCATGTAAAATGGAACTCGGAAGCGGGTCATGTGTCGGGAAAAATCATCGGGATACATACGGCGGATTTTGACTACAAAGGCTATACGCATCATGCCAGTAAAAAAGAACCGCAATATGAAATAAAAAGTGATAAAAGTGATCATATCGCCGTACACAAGGGCCCGGCACTTTCTAAAGCGGGAAAATAAATACCCACCGGGGCGGCGGCCCATTTGATTTTCGGCCTTCCGCCGTACAGTTCAATCCATTGCCTGAGAGACCGTTCACCGGAGCAAAATCCATTGCGCGGCATAGCCTAAACAACCCCAGCCGCTACCCAGCTAAAGAGAGCCTAAACTTTTATTTGGTCTTGCCTCATCCCATTCATCTCCTGATTATTCCGTTCACAGATTGCTTCATTTCATTTTCAATGAGTACTATGCTTCGTACTTTAAC
>JBDTVE010000044.1:0-34076 GCA_040007355.1 Bacteroidota bacterium
GCCAGGGACCGCACCTGCATTTTGAAATCCGGACAACCAACGAAGATGTAAACAAAAACCCGGTGCTTTTTGGCTTTCCGCTGGCAGACAATACCAAGCCGGTCATTCGCCGTCTTGCGTTGTACGACCGGCGGTTAAGCCTCTATGAGCAATCACCCAAATTAATACCAATTAAAAAAACAGCTGTGGATTACAGCACCACCAGCCCCGTGATCCTGGTGACTTCCCCAAAAATCAGTTTTGCCATTTCCACAACAGATAACCAGACTGGGTCTTTTAACCAGAATGGCATTTTTGAAGTCGGCATCTATGATAATGACAAACCGGTAATTGGTTTCCGTATGGACAATATCGGTTACGATAATACCCGTGATATCAATGCTCATATTGACTACAAAACCCGGGCAAACGGTGGCCCCTTTTTACAACAGCTTTTTGAACTGCCGGGCTATCTTAATTCTATTTATAAAAAAGTGGGTGGCGATGGCGCCATTGATATCAGCGATGGCACCGTTCACAATATAAAAATCTATGTAAAAGACGGATACAACAATACATCCCTGTTGTTTACCAGGGTACAATATACCGGTAACCCTTCCGCGCTACCCGTTTTTGCCGGGAAAAAGTTTTACCCTCTAATGCTGGATGGATTTGAAGACACTGACTGCGAATTCTATATTGGTGAACGTTGCCTGTACGATTCTGTACATATAGCCTACAAAAAAGTACCCGCAACGACGGCAAATGCCGTTTCGGCGGTTTATGGCATCGGAGCGGCCTGGATACCGTTGAAAGACTCCATGATAGTGAGGATTAAAACAACCGTTTTCCTGGACGCAGGTAAAAAAAGCCACGTGGTAATGCAGCGGTTTGCCGGCGCGAAACAGGATGTAGAAAAGGTGGTCTGGCAAAAAGACTGGGCCACTGCCAAATTCAGGGAAATGGGCAATTTTCAACTGGTGCTGGATGAAACCCCGCCGGTCATTGTGCCCATTGGTTTTAATGATGGGGCCAATATGAGCCGGGCATCGCGTATTGTATTGGTGATAAATGACAACCTGCAGACTTTTAAGAATTTCAGGGCGGAACTGGATGGCAAATGGCTGCGTTTTACAAATGATAAAGGGAAAAGCTTTATCTATAATTTTGATGAAAAATGTGTGGCCGGCCCGCATTCTTTAAAAATTAGCGTGGAAGACGAAGCCGGCAATTTTACAACAAAAACCTTCCTGTTTACCCGGTAATATGCGGCATGATGGCGCGCAACAGGATTTTATTTTACAGGCATCCAATTGTTCAATTTTCATATTTGTTTTTTATGAATGTACAGGAAGGAGATAAGGCCCCCTTGTTTACAGCGCCGGACCAGGATGGAAAAAAAGTTTCCCTGGCGGGATTTAAAGGGAAAAAACTGGTTTTGTACTTCTACCCCGAGGACGGCACCCCTACTTGTACAATACAGGCCTGCAACCTGCGCGATAACTATTCGCTGTTAAAAAAGGACGGCTTTGAAGTGCTGGGTGTGAGCCCCGACGCAAGCGCAAAACACAAAAAATTTGAAACCAGGTACAACCTGCCGTTCCGCCTGCTTGCCGATCCCGATCATAGCATTATTGATGCCTACGGTCTCTGGAGTACGAAAAAATTGTATGGCCGTGAGTACATGGGGCTGCACCGCACCACGTTTCTAATTGACGAAATGGGGTTCATCCGGAAAATATTTACGCGCCCCAGGAACAAACAACATGCAGTAGAGATTGTAAAGGCATGGAAGGAACTGGCCCGTTCCTAGGTACTATCCTGAACGGCACCGCCAATAGCGCTTACCCATCCGGAAGGTTGTCTTTTTGTAGAAGCGGCTGCCGGATGATGTGCTGCCGCTCTTAATTATTAATCGCTCCCCACAATATACTAAGCGGCCGGTAGTTTTATCTCAGGCATTGCCGTTGATATGAAACCGGCGGGCAACCTTATTTCTTATGACACCGTATCCTATAATAACATCACTCAATGGTGTTGGGGTAATGCAACTGTTCATTAATCAATAATATATTTATACCATGCACCTACGCAGGCTCGCTTTTGTTGTTGTTTGTTTTATCGTCACGATTGCATTTGCAGGATGCGCCTATGCAAAAAAAGATGTAATAGAGATACCCTGCATGGTGGTGGACAATATTTCATATACCACCGATATAGCCCCCATTATTGAAGCCAATTGTTCCGACTGCCACAGCGCAGCATCCAGCTCATCCGGTATTTTGCTTGATAACTATGAAGGGTTGAAGTTTTATGCCCAGAACGGGTATTTGTACGGCACCATCAGTCATTCAGACGGCTTCCGCCCCATGCCAGACGGTGGCGCCAAACTAAACAACTGCACCATTGCTACTATAAAAAAATGGATTGATAACGGTACCCCACATTGATAACCAAGTTTATCCACTCCTTAAAAAATTACGCATGAAGCCTGTACTTGTTTTGCTCTTTTCAATGTTGCTGTTACAAGCCTTGAGCGCCCAGGATGATATCATGAAATCGATCCCGGATAGTACCGCCAGGAAAGAATATGTAAACGGCACCTTCAAATCTTCGAGGGTTATTAACGGCCATTCGGTGGAAATGATTGGGGCCGGCGTACTTGATCTCCGCATATTGCACCGCTTTGGCCCGGTGAACCAGGGTATCAGTCAATTTTTTGGTCTTGACCAGGCAAGCATGCGTCTTGGTTTTGATTATGGCGTGAGTAAGAATTTTACCATCGGCATCGGGCGCACCACAACCAATAAGGAACTGGATGGGTTTTTAAAATATCGTGCTGTGCAGCAGGCAACCGGCCCCGGCGGCTGGCCCGTTTCTATTGTGCTGGTGGCGGGCATGTCTATTCAAACTTACAAGAATCTTGACCCGTCTAAGGATATTTCCTTCAATTTAAGAACGGGTTACTATTACCAACTGATTGCCGGAAGAAAATTTTCATCTCGGTTTTCGTTACAGCTGAGCCCCACACTGGTTCACCGGAACGAAGTAAGCGCTGCGGATATCAATGATATTTTTGCCATGGGGGTTGGCGGCCGGTATAAATTCAGCCGGAGAATGGCTTTTGTTGTTGATTATTTTTATGTTACCAATGGTTTGCCGCATTCAACCGGCAGCAATCCCTTGTCCGTTGGAGTTGATATAGAAACCGGCGGCCATGTGTTCCAGCTGCATTTTTCCAATACCAGCGGTATGAATGAACGCGCTTTTATTACCGGGACCACCAATAAATGGGATAATGGCGATATTCAATTCGGCTTTAACCTCTCAAGGGTGTTCAATATTAAAAAGAAAAAAGTTGCTGCGTATTGAGTTGCGGTGCAAGCCTTTTGTGTAAAAGGTAAAGACAATAAATCCTGACTTGTTTTGGGCAGGGTTTATTGTATCAGAAATTATAGGCGTCCCAGTAAACGTTTTCTTTCATAAATAACTCATACATTTCTTTCCAGCCCGCAAACGTTCTATCGGTTCCCAGAAAATGGTTGTGCCAAATTGATACAAATAAACCATTCAGTTTCTTAATGGTATTGTAATAGTATACCAGTTCATCGTAAGCCTGGCGGGGCGTCAGCTTTTGTTCGTAAAAAGCATTGGCATCCATAAAACAAAAAGGAAAAATCTGTAAAGGGGTGGACGCATTCTTTTCCAAATCAAACCAGTAAAAAGAAGAAGCTACCGATGCGCGAAAACCGTTGATGCTGCCATAACCCATGGAATAGTCTTTCAGCAACCCGCAGGCTACAAATCGCCTGAATGTTTGCGGCAGGGTAAATTTTACATAATGCTGGCGGCTGTATTCAACCGGCCGGTCTATGATTACTTCCAGCCAGTCCTTTTCTTCCTGCAATACTTTTGCACTGACTGCCACGCTGCTCTGCCAGGAAGGATGCAACCCCACTTTGTATACGATGGAAAAATAGGCTATCAGTTCCTGGAGCGCTTTGCTAGAAGTAGGAGTGTTCCTGTCAACCCCCTGATATTTCTGCGCTACCAGGAAAAAATAAATCGGTTTTATTTTGCAATATAGGTGTAAAGCATCCAGCCATTCGTAAGAATCGTAAGGGTCAGGATGATTGTTCCGAAGGGTATTCCATCTTTGTCTTATTGCATACCATTGCCCGTTTTTGATCGATTTGACAAACCCCCCCATGTTGCGCACCAGGCCTTTGTACCGATAAGACCAGGCAATATCAATATCGTAAGAAGGAATAAATTTAAATGGTCTTCGTTTGAATACCAGCGCAGGAAATTTCTTTTTCAATTTCTTTTTAAAATCATCCAGCCAGATATTGACAAGGGGTTGGTGCAGGAAATGTTCTTTAAAAGCCAGGGAATGGTTGTGGGCAAAACGCCCAAAGGCATCTTTTTTGTGCGGCAAGTATTCTTCATACCGTGTGATAAGATAAAAGGCGGCTGCCAGGAGATCAAAGGGATGGTCGCCGCTGGTTTGAAAAAAAGCCGTATGATAGTCTGCTTCAAAGCATTCAATGGCCTGGGGGTGGATGCCTGTTTCAAACAATAAAGAAGTGGCTTTTATATAAAATTCATCTTCGGAGAAATCGTTGTCTGAATAATTGAGCCGTGGAACAGTTGCCAGCTTAAAATTTTCCGCGTCTGTGGTAAAATGAATGGGTTCATCAAACAGTTCTGTACTGATGAAATCAACAATGTATTGCAGGCGGGGGGTTATAGTATGCGTGTAGAATAGTAACATCCGTATTTAATAATAGCCAGCCAATATGCTGACTAGCTACAAATATATTCTCAAAATTCTTTTTCGCTCTATCATTCTTTCTTCCGCTCTTTCCACAGCTCGTTGAAGGTTCTGGGGGGGAAGTCCAATGGTCCGCGATGAGTCGTCCAGCCTTTAAAGAGTTTATTTGCTGCCCAGTTCTTGATGGTGCGGTTGCCTTGATTCATGAGCGCACGGCTTAGACTCGCTTTTGTCCAGGCCTTCCAAGCAATTTTTTCTCCCCAGGAAGCCATTCCCTGGTCTACGGCCTCATGCCTGTTTTCCAACAGCAATTCGTGCAGGTTGATTTTTACTGCGCATACCTCCGTACAGTTGCCGCATAACGAAGATGCATAGCTTAAGTGTTTCCACTCATCCATATCTTTCAGGTGCGGGGTAATAACAGCGCCAATGGGGCCGCTGTACGTGGTACCATAGGCGTGGCCACCAATGTTTTTATAGACGGGACAGGCATTTAGGCAAGCGCCGCAGCGTATGCAGTACAGGCTTTCCCTTGTCTTTGGGTTGGCAAGAATATTGGTTCGGCCATTGTCGAGTAATATCACATACATTTCTTCCGGTCCGTCATATTCAGCAGGTTGCCGCGGGCCCATTACCACGGTATTGTAAACGGTCACCGTCTGGCCTGTTCCAAAAGTAGAAAGCAGGGGCCAGAACAGGGCCAGGTCGGTTATAGACGGAATTATTTTCTCTATTCCAACAATAGCAATATGTGTTTTGGGGAAGGCACAGCTTAACCGGGCATTGCCCTCATTTTCTGTAATGGCAATGCCGCCAATGTCGGCAATCAGGAAATTGGCCCCGGTAATACCAATTTCGGCCGCTGTATACTTTTCGCGCAGCTTTTCCCTTGCTACCAGCGTAAGTGCCTCCGGCGAGAGATTGGGCGCGGTATGCAGTTTTTCATAAAACAGTTTTGCAACGTCTTCCTTGCTTTTATGCATGGCCGGGGTAACAATATGGTAGGGTGGTTCGCCGGCTAACTGTTGTATGTATTCGCCCAGGTCTGTTTCGATGCTTTCAATGCCCTGTTCGTGTAAAAAATCATTCAGCTTCAGCTCTTCCGTAACCATGCTTTTGCTTTTGACAATTCTGCGGCAGCTTTTTGCGCTGCAGATTTTTTTTATTTCCTGTAAAGCCTGTTCTGTATTTTCCGCCCAGATTACCTTGCCCCCGCGGCTGGTAAAAGCCGCTTCAAAAATTTCCAGCTGGGTGTCCAGTGATTCAATGGCACGCCATTTTAGGTTCTTGGCCCTTTCGCGTACCGTGCTGATATCAGTAAACTGTTGTTTGCCCGCCGGCACCGCCGCATTGTACCGGCTAATATTAAAATTGATCTTGCGCCGGTGTTCTAAATCGGCCGACTTAACGGTGGCTTTTGCCGTAAATGTAAAGGCAGTTTCGGACATAATTATATTTTAATAACAGGTGTTCATGAGGCCGGAACCATTGACCCTGCCGGGCTATACGGCCTACATGCCGGTTTTTTTCGTTCCTTCAAAGTATTTTTTTGCTGCCTGTTCCAGCAGCCTATAGAAATCTTCACCATATTTTCTTACCAGCGCATTTTTTAGAAAAACATAAGCCGGCACTTTTAATTTTTCTCCGAGGGCGCAGGCTGGGCTGCACATGGTTTCCCTGGGCTCGTAATTCACCATTTCGTATTCGCTGCTTTTTTTAATTTTTATGGGGTAAAGATGGCAGCTAATTGGTTTTTTCCATTGAATCTTACCCTCGTTAAATGCCTGTTCAAAAGCGCACAGGATGATGCCTTTTTTATCGCGGTAGCCATAGGCGCATATTTTGCCCCCTACCGAAGGGGTTACCCATCCAAATTCGCGGTCGTATTGGTACAGCCCGTTTTTCTCAATGGTTTCAATACCTTCTTTAGTCATATAGGGCTTTACCCGTTCATAGGCTTTTTTCACTTCTTCCAGTTCCTGTTTGGAAAGCGGGGCACCGGCATCGCCGTCTTCACAACAACCACCCTTGCATTTATTGAGGTCACAGACAAACTGGCACGATATCACATCGTCACTTATCAATATGTTTTCTATTGCTATCAAGATAAAATATTTATATGCGAAATTACAAAAATGAATGCGAGCATGCGGACATTCCGTGTTGAGCCACGGAACAGGGTATTGGCCGAGAAATCCGTTGCCAGGCATTCAATGGCGCAAACCGGCAGTTTGTTCGGGTAGAAAGCCGCTGACATCGGGGTTTTAGTACCGGTTTGGGGGCTGTAGCAACCTGTTTATTTCCAGCTAAGGGTATTAATCAGATGCTTCATATCCTGTTGCAAAAACTGGTTTACGATGCCCAGGGAATCGGCATTGGGAGTGGCGTCAAAATACAGGGCGCCCCGAAGAAAATGTTTTACGGTATCCGTCACCAGGAACTGATTGGCGGTAGCGGCATTGCCTCCAATCTTAAAGTAAATGCCTCCCGTTTTGCCGGTAGTAAAAACGCTGTCGTTGATAGAAGATGCCTTGTAAGTGTGTTTGTAAGTAAGCGCGTAGGAACTCCTGATTAGGTTGTCGAATGTATTGATGCCAAGCGAATCCACATAATTGCCTTTTGCGTCACGCACTTTGAAACGACTTTTGCCACCTATTTCTATATAGCTGATGTATATCTTGCCATGAAACTGCGGGAAATCGATATTGATCCAGTAAGGATTTTCCGGCTGCTCCTCAAAAAAAGTGCTGTCCTGAATAATATTGGCATAAACAGGGTATTCAAACCGGTAGGGGTAACCGGGCTTGTCGAACAGCTGGTAGGCATGTGTGGGAAAATCGATCTTAAAAAAGCCGCGCGGGCGGGGCGTATAGATGCTGTTGCAGGAAACAAGGGCGGTGGTAACCAATAACCAAACAATTAAACCGGGCATCGTTTTCGGGCAAATGTTTTGCATACAGGAGGCGGTTATTTATAGGCAGGGTTTACAGAAATTTTCACTTTTTTAATACGGTTACGATCCAGTTCCAGGATGGTAAAATCAAAATCTCCACTGGAAACTACATCATTCACGGCCGGAAAATGGCCGGCTATTTCAAGTATCAGCCCCGCCAGCGAATCGCTGTCTCCTCTTACCATTTCAAATGTGTCAATGGCCAGGTCCATCACTTTGCATACGTCGTTGATCATGGTTCTGCCCTCAAAGATATAGGTATAGTCGTCTATTTTGCTATCGCCACTTTCTTCGTCGTCAAACTCATCTTTTATATCTCCGGTAATTTCCTCCAGTATGTCTTCCAGCGAAACGATGCCGCTGGTGCCACCGAACTCATCCACCACCACGGCAAAGTGTATGCGTTTTTCCTGGAATTCCTTTAACAGGTCTTCAATCAGCTTCTGTTCGTGTACAAAATAAGGCTGGCGCATAAGTTGCAACCAGTTAAAACCATCTGTTTCATTGAGGTGGGGCAGCACATCTTTTGTATGGATGATGCCGGTTACTTCATCCAGGTTTTCTTTGTACACGGGCAGGCGCGAATAGTGGAGCTCCGCCACTTTTAGTATCAGGTCACGAAAGGGGAGATTCTGGTTAATGCCACATACATCCAGCCGGGTGGTCATCACCTGTTTTACGGTAATATTTCCAAACTTAACAATGCCTTTGAGTATGCTTTTTTCCTTTTCAGTAGCATCGGTGCTGGCGGTGATATCAATGGCGCTGTCCAGTTCTTCGAGGCTGTAGGAAGAGGTCTTTTTGCCCAGGAAATGCTCAATGCTGTCTGAAAGTCCTACCAGCCATACGCTTATCCGACGGAACAGGTAATGGATGATCTCAACAATATAGGAGGCATTATAGGCAAAACGAAGATTGTTCTGGGTGGCCCACACTTTGGGTAAAACCTTTCCGAACAAAACCAAAAAAAAGCTAATGAGAATGATCTTGATAAGCGCTATCCATAAACTGGCTTTTAAATCCAGCATTTCGTCTATCAGGAAATTAGAAAGTATGATAATGGAAATATTAACCAGGGTGCTGGCAATCAGCAGAGAGGCCAGCAGTATCTTGGGGTCTTCCAGTAAGCCCACAATGCGCTTCCAGCCTGCATCCTGCTTGGTTTTTAGCATGTTAACGTCTTTGTAGCTGAGTGAAAAAAAAGCTACTTCTGCGCCGGAAACAAAAAATGAAATAAGCAGTAAAAATAATAACAGCACTACCAGCAGCGTAATACCCTGTGTATTACCAGCCAGGAAAAGTAATGACGGACAACAAAAACAGGCACTAAAATCCGACAGGTAATCCAAAGTGGTGGGTTTTCGTTATTAATACACCCTTATAAGGCAGGGATTTTTAACCTTACAAAAATGGGTAAAGGCAAAGTTGCAGTAAATATTTTATTAAAAAGGCAAATCGCCGGTATGTTCACCGGGCAGCGGTGCATCGGGGTTATTCAGGTTGTCCAGTGATCCATCGTGCCCGGTACCATGACTACCATCATTTCTTTTGTCGAGCATTATAAGGTTATCTCCCACCACTTCAGTGGCAAATTTTTTATTCCCTTCCTTGTCTTCCCAACTGCGCGTGCGAAGCCTGCCTTCAATATATACAAGGCTTCCTTTGTGCAGGTATTTCTCTGCCAAATCAGCCAGTCCTCTCCACAAAACAACTGTATGCCATTCTGTTTGCGAAATAAGTTTTCCTGACCGGTCTTTATATGTTTCCGTGGTTGCCAGAGAAAATTTGGCAACCCCAATATTCCCTTCCAGGTATTGTACATCCGGGTCTTTTCCAAGATTGCCTATAAGCATTACCCTGTTAACGCCGCGCATAGTTGATAGTTTATAGTGAAATAATCATCGCCGGGTTTAAATCTCCTTTAAAGTTAGATTTTTTCAGGTAAACAATTGGATTTTTTTGATACCTGTATTGATTCTTACTGCAATGTTCTTACCGGTTTTTAAGCTGTTCTTTTAGCATCGTTACTGGTCTGTTTGTATCGACAAAGTCCTTTGCGGAAAGGCGTGTTCATCCTGGAGTACTGTCAGTCGTGTTTTTATTTAAAGCAGTGTGCATACACGATATAGCAGTACCAGCAGTATTAAAATAATTGCAGGGGCTTGCTTTGCTGTTGCAGCCAGGCGGCTATGGATTTTGGGAAAGGATATTTTTTCAGCGCTGTTGTTTTTACCAGTTCATAACCTTGCAGTGCAGGGGGCACAAGGGAGGCTTCAAGTTCTATAAACTGGCCGGCAATAGTTTGGTGAGTCAGTTGCTGGCGAAATGCCGCTGATATATTTTTAATGCGGACAGGCCTGCCGAATAGTTTATTTACAAGTGACCGGAGTATCTTGTCTCCGGGCTCCAGTGGTTCATCGGTTTCAAATAAAACAAACTCGTAGAGATTTTCCCAGATGTCTTTGGTTGTTCGTTTGCGCACCAGTACTCCGTCCTGTATATATATGATGAAATAATACAGCCAGCGTTGCTTCTTTATCAATAGTTTTGATTTAACAGGTAGTTGTTTTACCAGCAGGTGTTTAAAGGCCTGACAATCATTTTTTTGGGGGCAATGTACGCAAAGCGGTTGCTGAGGTTTGCAAATAACGGCGCCAAAATCCATAATTGCCTGGTTATAGATACCGGGCTGTTCGTGGTCAAGCAATTGATGCGCCAGCAGGGTGTATAATTTTTTTCCTGAAGGATTGTCGATTGGGGTGTTCACCCCAAAATATCTTGATAAAACCCTGAATACGTTGCCATCTACTACGGCATGGGGTAAATTAAAGGCAAAGGATGCAATGGCGGCGGCGGTATAGGGACCGACGCCTTTCAGGGACAAAATGGTCTCGTAATCGGTGGGGAAGATTCCTTTTTTTTCTTTGCTGATAAAAGCTGCCGTGGCAATAAGATTTTTACAGCGGGTATAATAGCCCAGACCCTCCCATAATTTGAATACTTTTTCAGTTGGGGCGCGGGCCAGTTTATGGATGGTTGGAAAGGCTTTAATAAACTTTTCATAGTATCCCAGGCCCTGTTCCACCCTTGTTTGCTGAAGAATAATTTCGCTTAGCCAGATCCGGTACGGGTCTTTTTCCCCCTTCCAGGGCATTGCCCGGGTATTGAACAATTGGTTCCATTTCAGCAATTTCTGGGTAAAATCGGCTTTCATATTGGTCTCACAGGCTGATTATAAGGCTAAAAACGGTAAAAATACCAGGATTTTTAGGTTTATAGGCCTTTATTATTCAAAACCAATATTTTATCTTGTATTGGCGTTAATAGAAAAGGTCTTTTATATTAACTTCGTAATTGGTTATGAACCACATATGAAAATTTATTAAATTTCGTTTTGTTATTGATAATATTTTAAACCCTCAAGTTTTCAACAAAATGAGAAAAGCCGACTTAATTAATCAGATTGCCGAAAAAACCGGTATTCCAAAGATCGATGTATTGGTAACTCTTGAAGCCATGTTTAAAGAGGTAAAGGATACCTTGGCCCAGGGCGAGAATATTTACATCCGCGGGTTTGGCAGTTTTATTACCAAAAAACGGGCAGCAAAGATTGGCCGAAACATTAAAAAGAATGTGGCGGTTCACATTCCGGAGCATTTTATTCCGGCATTTAAACCTGCTAAGGAGTTTGTGCAGGAAGTAAAAAAGCTGGTGACCGTAAAAGAAGATCAGTCAAACCCCGAGGCTGATATGTAAATTGCATTCCTAATTTGTAATTAAGTGAAGAAACAGCAATTTATTCTCGTAGGTTCCGGACTTGTTTTGCTTCTGTTGATTTATTTTTTTGGTAATACCACACCTCCCCGGAAGCCACCGGCTGCGGCGGACAGGGGAGAGGAGACCATGCCCAAAAAGATTGATGCTGCTGTTATCATTGCAGCGGCCAAGGAAAAGCTTCCTCCGGCGCAACAAGCTAATATCACGGCGCTGGAATCTTCAATAGTCAGGGGAGATGTTAAGGATCAGCAGATTAAAGTGTATCGTCAGCTGGCCGGTTTCTGGAGAGATTCAGCCCATTTTTTTGAACCCTACGCTTATTATACGGCTGCAGCAGCTAAATTGGAAAATTCTGAAAAAAGTCTCACCTTCGCAGCCCGCCAATTTTTAAATGAATTGCAGGGAACCAATCAGCCTGACATCAAGCTATGGATGGCGGATGAGGCAAAGAGCCTGTTTGAGAAAGCGTTGGAGATAAACCCTGCAAATGATTCTTCTGCCATTGGACTGGGAAGCTGTTATATTTTTGGCAGCAGCGCCAGTAATCCACAGGAGATGATGATGGGTATACAAAAAATACTGGCCATTGCAAGGAAAGACAGCACCAATATGTATGCACAGTTAATGCTTGGTGTAGGGGGTGTGGTGTCGGGGCAGCTGGACAAAGCAGTGGAACGGCTTACAACGGTAGTGCGCAAGGAGCCAACCAACCTGGAGGCGATTTTTATGCTTGCCGAAGCCTATGAAAGAAAAGCTGATGCAAGGGATGCAATTTACTGGTACGAGGCGGGGAAGAAATTAGTATCCAACCCGGCGATGGTGAAGCAGATTGACGAAAAAATAAAAACATTAAAATAATTATTTAACTAAATACTCCCAGCAATGCCTTGTGGTAAAAAGAGAAAGCGTCATAAAATAGCAACGCATAAACGTAAAAAAAGACTTAGAAAAAACCGTCATAAGAAGAGAAACAAGTAATTTTCCTTCGGGGCCCGTTTGTATATAGCGGGCCCTGCTTTTCTTTTTTTTGCTGAACCCATTTGCCTGCCTTTTATAGAGTGAGCACGATTGCACCAATTTTAAAAGCCGTGAATAGCTGGCATGTAAAATCACTTTAGGGTATTTCCTTTTAGTGTGTGATGGTTATACTTGTTAAAGTAATTAAGATTGAACAAGGAACTTATTATTAACGCGGCTCCGCAGGGAGTAGAGATTGCCCTTTTAGAGGATAAGAAATTAGTAGAACTGCACAACGAAAAAACGGATGCCAGTTTTGCTGTGGGTGATTTATATCTTGGAAAAGTAAAAAAACTTATTCCGGGATTAAATGCTGCATTTGTAGACGTTGGTTTTGAAAAAGACGCATTTCTGCATTATACCGATCTCAGCCCTTATGCAAGGTCTTTGTTAAAATTTACCCAAACGGCCATTACTGATCAAAACGAGAATGGTTTTGATTTCGGGCAGTTCCTGGTGGAACCCGAGATCATTAAAACAGGTAAAATTAACGAGGTATTGGGGGGCAAGCCCAATGTGCTGGTACAGATATTAAAAGAGCCAATTGCTGCAAAAGGCCCCCGCCTTAGCTGCGAGATTTCTTTGCCCGGACGTTTTGTTGTAATTACGCCTTTTAATGATATCGTAGCGGTCTCCCGGAAAATTCATTCTTCCGACGAAAGGAAACGCCTCCAAAAAATTATTGAAGCCATCAAACCAAAAAATTTTGGAGTGATTGTACGCACCGCCGCAGAAGGAAAAAATACGGCTGAACTACACGAAGATCTGCTGGCCCTGGTGGAAACCTGGAAGATCATCCAGCAGAACCTGAAAAACGCCGTGGCACCGGCAAAAGTACTAAGCGAACAAACCAAGACCACCAGCATCCTCCGTGATTTGCTAAACGAAGATTTTAATCGCATCGTTGTAAACGACAAGAATATTTTTAACGACGCAAAAAATTATATACAGCGCATCGCGCCGGAGAAAGCCGATATTGTTTCTTTTTACCACAATGGATCGCCCATATTTGACCAGTACGGTGTAACCAAACAGGTAAAAGCGGCTTTTGGGAAAACGGTGAACCTGCCAAGCGGCGCCTATCTTATCATTGAACATACAGAAGCGCTGCATGTAATAGACATAAACAGCGGTTATAAAAGCGTGAGCAATAACCAGGAGCAAAATGCACTGGAAACAAATTTGGAGGCAGCCGATGAAATAGCCCGGCAATTAAGACTGCGCGACCTGGGCGGCATTATTGTAGCTGATTTTATTGATATGAAGTTGCCCGATAATAAGCGTAGGCTAATGGACGCAATGGAAGGATTTATGCGTACCGACCGCGCCAAACACGCCGTATTGCCAATTTCAAAATTCGGGCTGATGCAAATCACCCGGCAGCGCATGAAGCCCGAGGTAAACATCAATACCCAGGAGATTTGCCCCAGCTGCAATGGCACCGGAAAAATATCCAGCGCGCTTATTTTGGAAGATGAAATAGAAAAAAATCTCAATTACCTGCTTACACATAAACATACCGACCTGGCACTGGTGGTACACCCTATTATGTATGCCTACCTCACAAAAGGAGGCATCTTCAGATCAAAACTCTGGAAATGGCGCTGGAAGCATAAACAACGCATTAAACTGAAGGAGAATACCAACTACCATCTTACTGAATTTCATTTTTACGACAACCACGAGGAAGAAATCAAGCTCTGAATAAATATTAAACCTGCGTTTGATACAATAGACCCGCTGGCCGAGACTTTTTTGCCGTTCCGTCTCTGATGGATTAGAGTCCAAAAGGATTTAGGGCGCATTGGCAGTCCCTGCCAATCGCAAACGAAGTTCCCGGGTCCAAACCTAAGGGAATAAACAGATAAGGTTTTGTCTGTTCGGGGTTATGCGTTTAGGCGGAAAACAATAAGTGTAAATACGTAGAGCCGATATATCGAAATCCCGCCAACAAATTATCTAATTCTGGAACTGACTCCAAAAACACCCAGGATCATCCTGAAATGTGTGAGTTATATAGTGAGATAATATGTAATATATAATTTTGCACTGAAACGTGATAAAGTGCAGGCTGCAATTGTGTCATATATTGTTTAATTCAATATGTTGAACGAGATTTTTTTTTTGAAGGAAAACTGGATAAGAAATTTTAATTTTTATAGCCGCTGCTAAACGCCATAAGACAGATTTTCAGCAAGTTGCGGGATCTTGTTGAATGGATTGCCTGTTAGAGCAGTGTTGTAAAATATCTATATAAGTATTTGATTATAAGTTTGTTATACGTTTTAAAAAGATAGAGCATGCCAATTATGCCTAACCGAAAAAGTTATTCACAGGCCTAAAAAATAATTTTGTAGTGTGACACATATTTGTAATTTAGTGCAAGAATTTAATGGGTTAGTAAGTAAAGGGCCGGTAGTAATACTGGCCCTTTTACTTTTTAAAACCGGGTAAAAAATATGTCGGTTGAGGCCTGATCGGCTTTAATAATTTGATTTGGACTTGCATATTCTTTATACAGACTTTTTTGCGCGTCCTACTTATGGAAGGATTTCCATTGCCACCATATTTTTGTTCGCTTTCATTCAAAATGCAAAAACATGTTTGATCTTTTTGTTTTACTTCCTGTGCGGGCATGATTTCGCAGGTTCTTATCTTTAATCTATGAGTAAAATAAAGACAGCTTTTTTTTGTCAGAACTGCGGATATGAAAGCGCAAAATGGCTGGGTAAATGTCCTTCCTGTAATGAATGGAATACGTTCGCCGAAGAACGCACTCAGAAAGAAAATAAAGCAAGCGCTAAAGGCTGGGCCGACTACAACGGCGAGAAAACAGGTAAAACCGTTCTGCTGAATGAAATAATCAGCAGTGAAGAAAAACGTATTGTAACAACCGATTCGGAACTTAACAGGGTACTGGGCGGCGGTATTGTTCCCGGAAGCATTGTACTGGTGGCGGGTGAACCGGGTATTGGAAAATCAACCCTGTTCCTGCAGGCGGCCCTGCAACTAAAGGATATTGTAACCTTGTATGTAAGTGGTGAAGAAAGTGCGCAGCAAATTAAAATGCGCGCCAACCGTCTTGATATTAAAAACGAGAACTTCTACCTGCTTACGGAGACCAATACCCAAACCATTTTCCAGGAGATAAAGCAATTAAGACCGCAACTGGTCATCGTAGACTCGGTACAAACCCTGCAAACGCCCTATATAGAATCCTCTCCCGGCAGTGTTTCTCAAATACGCGAAAGTACCGCGGAACTACAACGCTTCGCAAAAGAAACCCATACCCCTGTTTTTTTAATAGGCCATATAACAAAGGATGGAAGTATTGCCGGTCCAAAAATTCTGGAGCATATGGTAGATACGGTGCTCCAGTTTGAAGGCGATCACCACTATGCATATCGTATTTTAAGAACGATAAAAAACAGGTTTGGCGGCACCGCCGAACTCGGTATTTATGAAATGACCAGCAACGGTATGCGTGGTGTGAGCAATCCCAGCGAAATACTGATTACCCAAAAGGAAGACCAGCTCAGTGGTATCGCCATTGCCTGTACCATTGAGGGTATGCGTCCGTTGCTCATAGAAGTGCAGGCCTTGGTTACCCAGTCCGTGTACGGCACACCGCAACGCACGGTTAGCGGTTTTGATCTCAGGCGTCTGCAATTGTTGCTGGCGGTGCTGGAAAAAAGAGGTGGCTTTCATTTTGGCTTAAAAGATGTTTTCCTGAACATTGCGGGCGGTTTAAAAATTGAAGACCCTTCGGTTGAACTGGCGGTGCTCTGCTCCCTGCTAAGTTCTTATGATGATACCAACCTGCCCATGAATATTTGCTTTGCCGGCGAGGTTGGGTTAAGCGGGGAGATCAGGGCGGTAAACCGCATTGAACAACGTATTGCCGAAGCAGAAAAACTGGGTTTTGAAAAAATCGTCCTGTCTAAATACAACCAGAAAGGACTTTCCAAACAAAAATTCAATATAGAAATTGTTACGGTGGGTAAGGTAGATGAAGTATATGCTTTACTGTTTTAAATATGATACCGGTTAAATCAATAATAAGCGATTTTTCTCACTTGTTCTTCCCGCATGTTTGTGCGGGTTGTGGCACAGACAACCTCAACAGCCATTCGCCGGTATGTCTCTGTTGCATCAGCCAGTTGCCGCTTACCAATTTTTACGATTATGCCGGCAACCCGGTGGAAAAAAATTTCTGGGGAAGGATACCGGTGGAGGCCGCAGCTTCCTTATACCATTTTACAGACGGTTCCCTGGTGCAGCGTTTATTGCACCAGCTTAAATACCGGGGGCGTAAAGAATTGGGTTTTTTTCTCGGCAGCATGATGGGCAATGCCATACAGGGAAGCGATCGTTTCCGGGACATTGATATCATTATTCCGCTTCCGTTGTTTGCCGCCAGGCAAAGAAAGCGTGGTTATAACCAGGCAGCGGTTTTGTCTGAAGGGATGGCGGGTCTGCTGCAAAAACCCGTTGCCGCCAACCTTGTAAAAAGGCTGGCCGCTACCGCAACGCAGACCCATAAAAACCGCATTGAAAGATGGGTAAATATGGAAGGAAAATTTGAACTGGTAAACCCGGCAGCCGTTGAAGGCAGGCATGTATTGCTGGTGGATGATGTAATAACCACCGGGGCCACACTGGAAGCATGCGGCCAGGAGATATTAAAGATGGCGGGAACAAAACTAAGTATTGCCACGCTGGCATATACTGTATGATCAAAATAAACGTTTAACAGCAACAGGCAGTTGAAACCAATGAAGAAATTTCTTATCTACATCGCTGTACCGTTTGTCTTATTTATGCTGGGATGCAAAAAAGACGGTTTTATATCCGGTAAGGATGCCCTGGTGTTTTTGAGCGCCGATACCATACGTTTTGATACGGTTTTTACCAGTGCCGGTGCTGTTACCCAGTCCTTTAAAATAACAAACGGCAATAACCGCAGGCTTAAGATCGATCATATTGCCCTTAAAGGCGGCGCCGGTAGCGCTTTCAAGATAAACGTGGATGGCACCCCAGGGCCGGATGTACAAAATATTGAACTGGATGCCCACGACAGCCTTTTTGTATTTGCCACAGTTACCATTAACCCGGATGCTGCCAGCCAGCCATTTGTTATCCGGGATAGTATTGGCATTTCGTTTAACGGTAACAACCAGTTTGTACAGCTGGAGGCCTGGGGCCAGAATGCTCATTTTCTCCGGAATCGCAAAATAACGGGTAACACCACCTGGGCCAATGATCTGCCCTACGTCATTCTTGGTGGCTTGCAGGTAGACACCACGGCTACGCTAACGATTCAAAAAGGATGCAGAATCTACCTGCATGCCGATGCGCCTTTGCTGGTAGACGGCTCATTGCAGGTAAATGGTGAAAAAGAAGATAGTGCCAGGGTCTATTTTAAAGCAGATCGGATGGACTATCCTTATAACGAATACCCTGCGGCATGGCCTGGTATTTATTTCAGGGGAACCAGTAAAAACAATATCCTGCAATATGCCGTTATCCGAAATGCTTACCAGGGAGTTGTTGCCCAGGAGCCTTCTCTGAACGCAAATCCAAAGCTTATACTCAACGAATGTATCATTGACAATATCTATGATGCCGGCGTCTATGGCATCAGAACATCCATCAGCGCCCGGAATTGCCTTATCAGCAATTGCGGCAAAAACGTGCAACTGGTCTACGGCGGCAGCTACCAGTTTGTACATTGTACCATGCCCACCATTGCCAACAACTATATTGAACACAAAGACCCGGTATTGTTTATCAGCAACGCGGTACAGGTAGGGGGCAGCATATATACGGATAAACTGTCGGCCGATTTTACAAATTGTATCATTTGGGCTGTAAACGGAACGGCCGCCAATGAAGTGGTTACGTCCAAACAGGGTACGGATCTTTTCAATGTTAATTTTACCAATTGCCTCTGGAAGGTAAAAGACAATCCCGCCAACCTCAGTTCTGCGGTAAATATCATCAATAACCAGGACCCTGTTTTTGACAGTATCGATGGCACAAAAAGATTCTTTAATTTCCGCTTAAAAGACGGTTCGCCTGCATTAAACGCCGGGCTGAGCACGGCTACTGCTATTGATCTGGACGGTTTCCCAAGACCGGTAGGCAAGCCCGATCTGGGCGCGTACGAAAAACAATAACCCTGGGTTGCCCCGGTAAAAAGTTAAAAAATTAATTTTTATCTGTCAACATTATTGCATCATATTTGTATTCTTACTGTATCGTTTCTAACAACTAAAATCTTTTATCATGTTACGCATTGCGCTTCTGGCATTAACGCTTACGGCATTTACCAGCATCTATGATTTTAAGGTTACCGGCCTGGATGGCAAATCAATCGATCTCTCCAGGTATAAAGGAAAGAAAATTCTTATTGTTAATACCGCGTCTAAATGCGGCAACACGCCGCAATATGAATCACTTGAGAAACTGTACGAAAAATACAAGGACAAGTTGGTGATCATCGGTTTCCCAGCCAACAATTTTGGTGCACAGGAACCCGGTACAAACGGTGAGATAGAGGAGTTCTGTAAAAAGAATTATGGCGTAAGTTTTCCCATGTCTGAAAAGGTTTCTGTGAAGGGAGCCGATATTGCCCCGCTTTTTAAATACCTGGTAGAAGAAGCAGATAAAATGGGGATCCACGATCCAATCAAATGGAATTTCACCAAATTTCTGTTAGATGAAAATGGCAAATTGATCACGGTTATTTTTAATAAGGTAGATCCTATGAGTACGGAGCTTACCAAATATTTGAACTAATCCGGAACTGCATAATAGATGAAACGAATACAGGAAACGGCTGTTGCCTTACGCAACAGCCGTTTCCTGTATATTCGGGGTCTGTCTATCAACTACAGGGTTAAGCCCTGATGATGAGTAGGCCGGAACCTACTACAGCGCGTATTGGAATAAATAGTGCCTTGGTTCCGATGGGGCCATCCGGTCTGTCCGGCAAAAATGGTCATTCATCTGCGATAGCCGGCTATTACCCGAAAAACTTCTTTTCCGGTGGTTTAAAAGAGGAACTTTGTTCTACCGGGCTCAAAAAAAGGTCTGGCCCGGTGAGGTTGTGTTTCCCTGGTCAATCAAAAATTCTTATAAAAACATCGTACCCTGCAATCGTAGAGCCGCTCCCCTGGGGGCGGTTTTTTTATGTTCGATACCTTTGCCATTCCAGGTGTTTCTGCTTACACCGTAAGCCGGGCCGGGAGGCAAACAGGCCAATCGGGCAAAGATGGTTATTCACCGATGCAATGGCTGCGCTCTCCGAAAAAATGCAAATGCTGAATTTTAAATACTGAGATTTGTTATGTCAAATTCAAACTGGACATTGAATTAACGAGGTTGTAAATCTTCAGTCAATCAAAAGGTTCCATTGAAGCCGGAACACTTTTAAATAGTAACCGCCCTGCAAGGGGCGGTTTTATTTTTTAACAACGGGTTGCATCCAACTGTCGATCCCAATTGTTAAGAAGGTTATACCGTTCCTAAAACATGATTTCGCCCCTTCTGTTTATTCTTTATATTTGAAACTTTAAAAATACAACCATGAGGTACCTGCTGGGGATTTGCTTGTTGCTGGTCCAAATGATTTCATTTAATACCGTTTCCGGGCAACAAATGCGGGAGGGTTTTACAAAGAATAATTTTTACGTGGCCATGTCAGCAAACACAGAGGAAGCCGTTAACCGGCAACTGGCGCTCTTAAAAACGACGAATATAACAGGAAAAACGGCTTATGAGGGAGCCCTTTTAATGAAAAAGGCCGGTATAGTGGGAGGTCCTAAAAAGAAACTGGATTTGTTTAAAGCTGGCCGTAAACTGTTGGAGGCGACCTTAAACAAGGATAGTTCCAATACCGAATTCAGGTTTTTGCGGCTTATGATCCAGGAACATGCACCGGGTATTTTGGGGTATAAAGACGAACTGGAGAAAGACAGATTATTCATCAAAAGCAATTTTAAAAAATTGTCGGCCACCGTGCAGGAAGCAATTGTTAATTATAGCAAAGTGTCAAAAATCTTAAAACCAGGAGATTTGTAACCCGTATTGCTTATGAGTAAGAAAATATTAGCCGTTTACTACACACAGTCTGGCCAGCTTGGTCAAATCATTGATAATTTTACCGGGGTTTTTACCGATGCGGGGATGCAGGTGGAAAAACTGCAGCTGCGGCCCAAACCAGGATTTGACTTTCCCTGGAATTCAAAACGTTTTTTTGACGCCATGCCTGAAAGCGTATTGGGCCAGCCCGTTGAACTGGTCCCTTTTGAATTAAAAGAAGATTCTTACGATTTGATTATTTTTGCTTACCAGCCATGGTTCTTAGCACCCAGTATTCCTGCAAACAGTATTTTACAACACCCGGTGTTCAGGGCAGTTGTAAAAAATACACCGATTGTAACAGTTATTGGGGCCAGGAACATGTGGCTGAAGGCACAGGAAAGGGTGAAAAAAATACTGGAAGAATATGGGGCGAAGCTGGTGGGTAATATAGCTTTGGTAGATAAGAACAGCAATCTTGTAAGTGGAGTTACCATTCTTTACTGGATGATGACGGGTAAAAAAGACAATATGTGGGGAATCTTTCCAAAACCGGGTGTATCGGACGAAGACATTGCTCGCATGGGGCTGTATGGTAAAACGGTTCTGCAATGCCTGGTTAACAATGATTGGCCAGCGCTACAACCGGCACTGGTTGCGCAGCAGGCTGTGGACGTAAGATCCAACCTGATGTTTATTGAGCCAAGAGCCACCAAATTATTTTCCATCTGGGCCAATTTTATTGTGCGGCGAAAAAACCGGTCGGCCTGGCTGTTGGTTTTTAAATATTATCTTTTGATCGCATTATTTATTATCGCACCGGTTGTTTTAATTATTAATACATTATTGTTCAAACCATTTTTGAGTAAAAGCATCCGTAAAAAGAAACAATATTACCTAGCAGTTAATTAACCATTAATATAGATGTCGCTTAAAGAAGTTTATATAACTAAAACAGCCAGTTACCTGCCAAATGAGCCCATTTCCAATGATGAAATGGAAGCTTATCTGGGGCTGATAAATGACAAACCATCCAAATCAAGAAGAATTGTTTTACGCAACAACGGTATAAAGCGGCGGTTTTATGCGCTTAACAAGGAAGGACTGCCCACACATACCAATGCAGAAATGACTTCCCTGGCAATACGGGCCTTGTTTGAGAATAGTACCGAAGGGCTCAGGTCTTTCCAGTTGCTGAGTTGCGGTACTTCCTCGCCGGACCAGTTGATGCCATCGCATGCAGTAATGGTGCATGGCTGGTTACCGGAGAGTAATGCCATTGAAGTGGTATCGCCCTCGGGTGTGTGCTGCGCAGGCATGCACGCGTTGAAATATGCTTTTATGGCCATCCGCACCGGCGATGTGGAATCGGCCGTAACCACGGGTTCCGAACGGATGTCGCGTAAAATGCGTTCAGAAGTCTTTAAGGATGAAATGCTGAAACTGGCTGAGCTGGAAGAGAACCCCTATATCAGTTTTGAAAAGGAGTTCCTGCGCTGGATGCTGTCTGACGGCGCTTCCGCGTTTTTACTATCGAATAAAAAAAATGAGAAGGGTGTAAGCCTGCGCATAGAATGGCTGGAGGGCGTCTCCTATGCAAACCAGATGGAAGTCTGTATGTATATGGGCAGCGAAAAACAGAAAGACGGCACGCTTAAAAGCTATATGGACTATACGCCGCAAGAGATCATGGCCCAGTCTGTCTTAAGCCTGAAACAGGATGTGAAATTGCTGAGTGAGTATATTGTACCGCTGGGTGCCATCAAATTAAAGGCGCTTTTCGAGGAAAAAGGGCTAACGGCAAACGATATCGATTTTTTCCTGCCGCATATGTCGAGCGAATTCTTCCGGAATAAAATTGCGGCGCAGCTTGAGCTGAGTGGCCTGGGCATGTCTCAAGAAAAATGGTTCACCAACCTGGATAGTATGGGGAACGTAGGCGCGGGCTCTGTATACCTGATGATTGATGAATTGTTTAATAGCGGCAGACTTAAAAAAGGACAACGGATCCTGTTGCTGGTTCCGGAAAGCGCCCGATTTTCTTATATGTTTGCACTGCTGACGGTTTGTTAAACAGCAACGGGTTTTATACTGGTTCTTCATTGCCAATATTGCAATATGAAAAAAGAAAACATACCGCAAGATCCCAGCGCGCTCGATAAATTCACCAAGGAAGTTTGTTATGCGGTAGACAGCTCGGGTAACTATACTACTGCACTTAGCCGTGGCTGGGAGGTAAAAGCAACCGCCCTGGATATAGCCTGGCAAGACATTGAAGCGCGGATTGCAACTGCTCGCCAAAAAGTGTTGAACCGGGAAGCAAGCCCCCTGCTTTTCTTTATGGAACTTCGATTAATGGATACCGGCATTCTCTGCGCTTATACAGGGTTCTGGAAATGGCAGCTAAAACGCCATCTGGATCCCGCGGTTTTTGATAAACTACCGGCTAAAAAGCTGGAAAAATATGCAGCGGCATTTAATGTTAGTGTAACGGAGCTTAAAACGATGGATGTGCATGAGGGTTAATTTTGAACACTTACAGGCGGCGCATTGCGAGAACGGTGTTACCACCAACCTGCTTGCCACCACCGGTATCAGGAACATGACGGAACCCATGGTATTTGGTATAGGGTCCGGGCTTTTTTTTATTTATATCCCTTTTTTGAAAATCAATAACGGGCCGGCTATTGCCTTTCGTACCAGACCGGGTCTTATCTTCAAAAGAACCTGTAAATCGCTCGGTATCCCCGTTGTAAGAAAAAAATTCAGATCCAAACAAGAAGCGGAGAAATTCCTGATAGACTGCCTGGAACAGGGACATCCGGTAGGCTGCCAGGTAGGCGTATATTATCTATCTTATTTCCCAAAAGAATACCGCTTTCATTTCAATGCCCACAATATAATTGTATATGGTCGGGAAGGTGATAATTTCCTGGTCAGCGACCCGGTGATGGAGACCGTTACCACCCTCACCACGTATGAACTGGAGCGGGTGCGGTTTGCAAAAGGCGCCCTGGCGCCGCGCGGACAGGTATACTACCCGCGTGAACAAAGACCCGTTACAGATGAACAGGTAAAAAAAGCCATCGTAACCGGCATAAAAAGAAACATCCGCGACATGCTGCACATACCCGGTAATTTTGCGGGCGTAAGCGGTATCGCCTATACCGGTAAAAAAATAAAAAAATGGCGCGATAAACTGGGTTTGCATAAGGCCGGTTTATACCTGGCACAACTGGTTCGTATGCAGGAAGAAATTGGAACAGGGGGCGGGGGTTTTCGTTATATCTATGGCGCTTTTTTACAACAAGCCCATGCTTTTCATCCAAATGATGCCTTGCTCGACATTTCAAAAACTTTTACCCGTGCCGGTGATCTCTGGCGCACCAGCGCAGTACAGGCAGCCGGTATTTATAAGGGACGGATCAGCAGCCAGCGGGACTTTGACCTGATGGGTGATTACCTGCTCGAGATTTCAGAGATCGAAAAAAATGCATTCCAGGCACTGTCTAAAATTAAATGGCATTCATGAGTAATGCAGCCGTGAGTATAGACAACCTTGCCTGTTGGTACGCCGGGCAGACAACACCCGTTTTTCGGCAACTTGGGCTGGAAGTGGCAAAGGGCGAGCGCTTTGGTTTATTTGGACCCAACGGCGCTGGCAAAACAACCCTCATCCATTGCATGACCGGTTTGCTTTCTTTCCAGGAGGGAAGTATAAGGCTACTGGGAAACCAGGTTCTCCCACATCATAAATCATTCAATAACCTGTTTGGATTTGTGCCACAGGAATTTTCTTTTTACCAGGAACTGAGCCCCGTTGAAAACCTGGCGTTTTTTGGCGCCTGGTATGGCCTGCAAAAAAAACAAATCAAACAAAGAACCGTCGAATTACTGGAAGTACTGGGCCTGGCCGATGTGGCAAAAAAACAGGTGCAGAAATTTTCGGGGGGTATGAAGCGCCGGGTTAACCTGGCCATTGGCGTTATACATGAACCCCCTATTCTGTTTCTGGATGAACCCACGGTAGGCGTTGACGTACAGACAAGGCATGCCATGATTGAATACCTGAAAGCATTGAATAAAAACGGTACCACCTTAATCTATACCTCGCACCAGTTGAAGGAGGCGGAAGACCTATGTAACCGGGTTGCTTTGTTCGACGGGGGACGCATTATTGCATGCGGCACCCTGGATCAACTGCTGACCGACCATTCAGAAGAACACCTGGAAGCCTTATTTATCAAGCTTACCGGGAGGGCCTACCGCGATACCTGTGTTTGAGGCCTGCGGTAGCCACCGTTCTATGACTGGCTTCACGCTAGAATTGAACGACGAACAGCAACCGCAGTCAACAGGCTGAAAAAAAAATAATTACCAGTTCACCGATGTTTAAACTAAAGGCCACCATATTAAAAGATATCCGCCTCTTAATCCGCGATAAGATGGGTCTTATCCTGATGTTTGTAATGCCCATCCTGCTGGCCATTGTAATTACTGCCATACAGAACAGCACGTTTGAACTGGTAAACGACAATAAAGTGCACCTGCTCCTGTGCAACCGCGATAGTGGCCAGGCCAGTAGCCAGCTGGTGCAGGCCATTGAAAAGATCGGCATGTTTGAAGTAATACAGGTGACAAAAAACGAAACTGAAAAGCAGATCACGGATCGCATGCATGCAAAGGACGCGCTGGTAGCCATTGTTATTCCAACGAATTTTTCGGTAACTATCAGTGCTAAGGCGGGCGATATTTCGGGCAGGGCACTCAATAAATTTGGCCTGCAGGCGGCCGATACCGGGAAAGCTTCCGGACCCATAGAGCCGGTTACCTTATATTATCATCCAGTATTGCAGCAGTCTTTCAGGTCTTCCATACAGGGTGCCCTGCGCAGTGCCCTTCAGCTGGTAGAGAATAAGCAGATCCTCCAGCACCTGTATTTTTCATTAAACGAAAAGGATTTACCCGCATCTTTTGAAAACGAGATCGTACACAGCCAGGCAAGCATAAACGAAATTCCCATATCACGCAACGGCAGCCGCAACATACCCAATGCCACACAGCACAATATACCGGCATGGACCATATTTGCCATGTTCTTTATTGTTATTTCCCTGGGCACCAGCGTGGTGCGGGAAAAACTAAACGGTAGTTTTGTGCGACTAAAAACATTACCCACCAGTTACCTGGTTGCGCTTTTGTCGAAACAGCTTACTTATACGGGCTTAACACTGGTACAAACGGCTGTCATTTTTTCAATCGGGGTGTGGATCTTCCCCCTCATAGGCTTACCGGCGCTGAATATACCCGCCGATAAAGCAGGCTTGCTGGTGGTATCGGCGATCTGCGGCTGGTGCGCAGTAAGTTATGCAATCTGCATCGGGGTTTTTGCGCAAACCCAAGAGCAGGCCAATGGGTTTGGAGCCGTGTCTGTTGTGCTGCTGGCAGCCATCGGGGGTATACTGGTACCCAGTTTTGCCATGCCCGCATCGTTCCAGGGATTGATGAAAATATCGCCTCTGCACTGGTGCCTGGAAGCTTTTTACGGATTATTTTTGGAAGGCGGAAAACTAAAAGATGTTTTACTGAATATTTTACCTTTATTAGGTATTACTTTGCTGATACA
Organism: Bacteroidota bacterium; assembly: GCA_040007355.1. GTDB lineage: Bacteria > Bacteroidota > Bacteroidia > Chitinophagales > Chitinophagaceae > JACMLD01. The sequence goes on from JBDTVE010000044.1 coordinate 26,212, forward strand.
GATAGTCACCCTGTACATGCTAAAAAGGAAAAACCTGATCTGAAATACTTACAATGGAAACAGCACAATTAAAACAGCAGCTAAAGAAGCAAATTGTTGAATTTCTGAACCTGATTAACGTACAACCGGAAGACATCAAGGACGATGAACCCCTGTTTGGAACCGGGCTTGGCTTGGATTCTATTGATTCTATTGAACTGATTGTTTTATTAAGCAGGGAATACGGCATTAATATACAGGATCCGAAAGAGGGCCGCAAGGTATTGGTTGATATCAATACCATGGCAGACTATATTGAAAAACACCGTACCAAGTAAATTTTTTTCATTGAGCAGGATCCTCGTTACAGGTATGGGTGCTATCAGTGCTATCGGCAACAGCGTAGCAGAAAACCGCGCGGCGCTTATTGAAGGGAAATGCGGCATCGGGCCGCTGGAAGGTTTCCCAACCAGGTATGGATCCCTGCTTCCTTTTGGTGAAATCAAACTTAACAACGAGGTATTAAAAAACAAACTCCAGGCGCATGAACCGGGGCTTACCCGCACCACGCTGTTGGCCCTGCACGCCTTTCAGGAAGCCGTGGCAGACGCGGGGCTGACGCATCAGCAATTGCACTCTTTTGATACCGCACTGGTGGGTGCCAGCACCGTGGGTGGCATGTGTTTAACCGATGAACTGTACCAGGATGCCAATAACAAGAAAAACGGCTCCGCCTATCTCTCTTCATATGACTGCGCATCGGTAACCTTACACTTGCAAGAGCGTTTTGCCATGAACGGAATTATTAATACGTTTAATACCGCCTGTTCTTCTTCCGCCAATGCCATTTTATACGGTGCGCGGCTTATAAAAAACGGGTTGGCGGAAAGGGCCATTGTTGGCGGGGTAGACAGCCTTGCAAAGTTTACCATCAATGGGTTTAATGCCTTGCATATTTTATCGTCCCAAAAATGCGCTCCGTTTGATGAACACCGCAGTGGTTTAAACCTGGGTGAAGGTGCCGCATTTCTTGTACTGGAAAAAGAAAAATCGGTCCCGGAAAAAAAAGCGTATGCGGCGCTGTCGGGTTATTGTAACGCAAATGATGCGTTCCATGCTTCTTCCCTGTCGGATGAAGGCGATGGTCCCTACCTGGCCATGAAAGGTGCACTTGCCAGGGCTGGTATCTTAGCGGCGGATATCAGTTTTATTAATGCACATGGAACCGGAACGGAAAACAATGATATCTCCGAAAGCAAGGCCATGCTCCGTTTGTTTGAAAAAATGCCCGCGTTTGCATCCACCAAATCAAATACCGGGCATACCCTGGGCGCCGCCGGCGCCATTGAAGCCGTATACAGTATTTTAAACCTGGCCAACCAGGAAGTATACCCCAGTCTTAATTTCAGAGAACCCATTGCATCAACGCGTTTGCAACCGGTGCAGACTTATGCAAAAATGCCCTTACAACAGGTGATGTCAAACTCGTTTGGATTTGGCGGGAACTGTACTTCGTTGATATTTTCTAGCTGTTAGGCCTTGTTGATGGAGGTTTGCCGTCTTGCATTATTTTAATTTTTTCAGCCTATGTTTTATATACATCATACGTCCTGCATTTCGGCACAGCAAACCTTTGCGGGCATTGATATCAACACGCTGCAGGAAACGGTGAACAACAGGCTGCAGGTAACTGAACCCATTTATGAGGGCATACCATCGGGCATTTTACGCAGAATGGGAAGGGCCATCCGGATGGGGGTGGGCGCGGCCCTGCAGGTATTAAAAAACAACGATGCGGTGGTAGATGGGATCATAATTGGTACGGCCAACGGTGGTATGGAAGACTGTATCAAATTTCTGAACCAGATAATAGACTATGACGAAGGCATGCTTACCCCAACCAATTTTGTACAGAGCACCACCAATGCCATTGCAGCGCAAATAGGTTTGCTCAGCGGTAATAAGGCATACAATACCACGCATGTACACCGCGGACTGGCTTTTGAAAATGCGCTGATAGATGCCAATATGCTTTTACAGGAAGACAGAAACGCCCATTACCTGGTAGGCGGTGTGGATGAAATATCCGCTTACAATTATAATATTGAATGCCTGGGCGGTTGGTATAAAAAAGAGCCGCTGGCTGCCCGGGACCTTTACCAGTCCGGTACATCCGGCAGCCTGGCGGGCGAAGGCGCTGCCCTGTTTTTTGTTAACCGCAATAAAACAAATGCGCGCGCTGCCGTTACCGGTATCCACATCCTGCATACAACCGGCGAAGGGGTAGTTGCCAGCCAGCTGCAACTATTCCTGGATAAGTACGTGCCGGTGGGGGAGCAAATAGACCTGCTCCTGAGCGGCGACAATGGGGATATCCGTTTACAAAAATATTATGACGCCTGTGAGCATGTCCTGCGGCATCGCACTTCCGTTGCACGTTTTAAACATATGATGGGTGAATATCCATCCGTGAGTGCCGGCGCCCTGTGGCTGGCTTGTTATATTTTAAAGGAGCAATTCCTGCCCGTTCATATGATGAAATCCACGACCCTTCCGTCTTCTTACAACCGCATTCTTATTTACAATAGCTACAAAGGCTCGCAGCACAGTTTTATGCTGGTGGAAAAGAATGAGATATGACCGCCGGTTTCACCAAATCTTTACCAGAAAAAAACGATTGAATACTGGGTAAAATACCCGAATGAAATTTCGTTTAACTGCCATCCTTATTTTATTTTCGACTATACCATTTCCTGGGAACTATAAACGGCAGTCCGCAGGGTTTTTCCGAGTGAGTCCAGCGGCAACCTTATCTTAAAAATCGTTTTATGGGTGTAAGCTTTCACTACAAGGGAAGGTTTAAAACCGGCGCGTCCCTTCCGTCGATGATAGAAGAAATAAAGGATATTGCCGAAGTGTACAGATGGCAATACCATGTTTATGAATCGGTATTTCCGCCGGCAGTACCCGGCCAGGCTGGTTCTCATCAAAAAATATATGGCATCAGCTTTGTTCCGCATGGCTGCGAAACGGTTTGTCTTTGTTTTCTTTCCAATGGTAAAATGGGCAACCCTTCCAAATGGCAATATTATGGCAACCCGCCCAACCAGGAGGAACAGGATTACCTGTACCTCTTGTCGGTAAAAACCCAATACGCAGGCGTGGAAGTTCATACCATGATCATCCACCTGCTCAAACACCTCGATAAAAAATATTTCAGCGATTTTGAATTAAAGGATGAAGGCCATTACTGGGAAACCGGCGACCTTTCCATCTTGCAGAATTCGTTTAGCGGGCATTATTACCAGACGGACAATAATATTACTTCGTCTTTTAAACATTACCAGCCAAAACCCGGGGAAGCGCTGGATACTTATTTTGAAAGGCTTCTGCAACAGCTTTATGAGAAATATAAAAAATAGTAACGGCGTAGTGTAATTGTTTATGGCAGCCGGGTATGTTATAAGGATGAGTCCTCGGCTCCTCTGCATTGAACAGCACTGCCAGCAACCATTTGGTATGCATCATAACCAAACAGGATACGGTTAACCATCAATGTCGTCGAAAAAATTGAGGCTGGCAGGAACGCCGTCCGATGCGGAGGGGCAGTGCTCGGCTTTGCAGGCGCAATGGGCCAGCTATGAAACCAACAATCAGTCATCATTCGCATTGAATATGCAGCATATCATTTGCAATACTCATGGATTGTTCCCGGAATCATTTCAGGCTGTTTGGCTATCGCAGCACCGTGCCGGATTGCCCGGCAGGGTAGAAGGATGTTGCAGGAATCAACCAACCTGCTTTATACTACAAAACCGTTCAGGATAACGGAACGGTTTTGATATAAAGCGGCGATAAGGCCACTAAGGTTTCTTTTTTATGGGTGGCCCCGGCGGTTGACGCTGATCCTTTTTATTGTCTCCCTGCGGCGGTGGCGGTTGTCCGCCACTTTTTTGCGGTGGCTGGTTACTACGGCCGCGCTGCTGCTGAGGGCCACTGTTTGAACCGGTTCTTTGTTGCGGCGGATTATTGTTTCCCCGGCCGCCCTGCTGTCCGCCGCTGCGTTGTGGTTGAACCGGGTTGCTATTGGGTCTTTGCTGCGGCGGGTTGTTGCTGCGCTGCTGTTGCTGCGGGCTGTTATTACCGCGCGGATGATTGCCCCTGGCACCCTGTTGGGGCCTGTTGCGGCGATCGGCTTTTTCCAGCGTGTTCAGGCTGATTTGTCCTACCAGCTCAACAAAACCGCTCTCACTTTCTTTGGGCTTATTAGTGGTAACATCCACCGCTTCCAGTTCATCCGGTATTACACCCTGTGCATTCAGTTGTTTGATCTTGCGTACCCGTTCAATGGCTACCGGGTACTGTTTATTGCTGTCGGGCAATGTATACCACATCAGGTTTTTAAAAATATCTTTTTTTACCAGGAAGGCATTACCACGACTAACCTGCAGGGTATCCGCATTGTCCGGAAAATGCTGCAATGCATCCAGGTAAGTATCCAGTTCATAATTAAGACAGCATTTTAACCGGCCGCACTGGCCGCTTAGTTTTGTTTGGTTGATGGAAAGGTTCTGGTACCGTGCCGCAGTGGTATTCACACTTTTGAAATCGCTGAGCCAGGTGCTGCAGCAAAGTTCCCGGCCACAACTGCCAATGCCGCCCACTTTGGCAGCTTCCTGGCGGGCACCAATCTGGCGCATTTCCACCTTTACTTTAAATTCACTGGCAAACACCCGTATCAGTTCCCGGAAGTCAACCCGGTCGTCTGCAATATAAAAGAAAGTGGCTTTACGGCCATCGGCCTGCATCTCCACCTCCGATAATTTCATGTTTAACCTAAGTTGTTTGGTAATGGCCCGGCTTCTGATAAGTGCATCGCGCTCCCTGGCTTTGTTTTGTTTCCAGGTTTCTATGTCCCGGTCACTGGAGCGGCGCAATATTTTTTTCATTTCGGGATTAAACTCGTCGCCTCCCTTTTTCCGGATCTGCAGGCGCACCATTTCACCCGTAAGGTTCACTTCTCCTACATCAAAACCACTAACTCCTTCCACGGTTACCAATTCGCCTTTTTCAAAATATTGCAGGGAGGTATTGCGGAAAAAGTCCTTCCTGCTGCCATTGTTAAAACTTATTTCCACCACTTTGCAGGCGCTTTCCGGGTCGGAAAAAGGCAGGTTTGCCAGCCAGTCGTGTACGTTTAACCGGTTACAGCCGCCCGTGCTGCACCCTCCATTGCTTTTACAGCCATTCGGTTTGCCTGTACCACAGCTTCCACAGCCCATATATTAATGAATTAAAAATGAAGAATGCTATCGCCTGCAGGTTGGTTCAGCAGAACCCATAAAAGCAAACAATAACTATGTTTAAACATTGCAAGGGGGAAGACAGTATGGGCCGAGCGGTAATTCTTTGTGGTATCATCGTTGCGTCGCACACTTGTGCTGCGGAATGTAAATCATCAGCCTGGATATATATCACTGCTTTAACACCGTAGTCGTCAATGCTAAAGACAGCGCAACAAATGTTCTAAAGAATTTCCGTCATCCATTTCACACGGGTTCATTCACACTTTATCCACCTTTCAACTCAATTAACCAAAAGTAATGATTTATCCGCAATGATATGATAGAGTTTAATGGTGAGGGCATGGAACAGCATTTTACCATGGGCATTGCGCTCAATATAGTAGGCGGCCCGATCCAGTTCACCGATAATGGCCTCCTGCTGGCTGATATCCGCTAATTTATTGAGCCGCAAGGCAAAGTCGCGCTCTTTTTCAGGCATATTGCTCGCGTGGCTGCTGTCCGGCCCCATCATTCGGAGGCGAACGCTTTGCTCCAGCAAATGATTAAAATACCGGAGGAACTGCTTTTGCTTTTCGCGTCCCAGCTTGGTAATTTCCTCTATCCATTTTACCTGGGCAGCCGGACCGGTTTTCAGGATGGCATTCAGCCATTCGCGCAGCAGGTCCTGCCAGTCTTCTTCCGAATGCATTATCAGTTGTAGTGCCTCCCGGTAATTGCCTTCACTGATGCTGGCCACCTGACGGGCCTGGGCTTCCGCTATTTTAACTCTTTTTACCAGTGCATCGGCTATTTGCTCCGTATCCAGCGCAGGGATTTTCACTAATTGACAGCGTGATAATATGGTGGGTAGTATCTGCGATTCATTTTCAGCTACCAGTATAAACAGCGTATCGGGAGGTGGTTCCTCTATCAGTTTTAATAATTTATTACCTTCCTTGCCCAGGTATTCGGGCATCCACATAATGAGTATTTTATAACCGCTTTCAAAGCTTTTCATGCTCAGTTTGTGAATGATGTCGTTGCATTCACTGGCGGTGATATTTCCCTGCTTGTTCTCGGCCCCAATAAACTGCAGCCAGTCAAACACATTACCATAGGGATATTGCAGTATAAATTCCCGCCATTCAGCCGCATAATCGGTACTCACGGGCTTATCGCCCGGTTTTCTCGGTACTACCGGGTAAGAGAAATGAATATCGGGGTGCACAAGCTGCCGGGCCTTGCTGCAGGCAGGGCAGGCAGCGCAGGAGTCTTGAGTCGTTAGTCTTGAGTTGTTAGTAGTGAGCCGTGTCTCATCTTTTTCGTTCAGGGTTTCACCGAACAGGGAAGGCGCCGCGGGTTTTCCATTCACCCTGTCACAAACAATATATTGGGCAAAAGCCAGCGCCAGTGGCAGGGCTCCGCTGCCTTCCCTGCCCAGGAACAACAGGGCATGACTGAGCCGGTTGTGAATTACCAGTTCCGCCAGCTGTTTTTTTGCTTCCTGCTGACCAATGATATCCGTAAACTGCATCGCGGCAAATATAAGAAGAAGCGACAGGTTCAAACAGCCATTGCCGGGAATAAAATACTTAATGAACCCGTTTTTTGGGGAAACGAAACGAACGCCATTCACCAACTTTAACTACCTACTACCACGATCATTTCGTAATTTGCAGGCATAAAAAACTATTAATATGCCCCTTTTTAAATCTGGCAACCCGGTATTAAGTGAAAAAACATTTCAGCAACAAATTGTCGTAAACCAGTCTGAGGTAATGACTCAACGCGGCGCCTTAAATAAATTTTTCCTGTTATTTTTATTGGTCATGGGTACCGCGTTGTATACCTGGAGGGCATATGCACAGGGAGTGGATATTTCTTCCTGGATTTGGATTGGTGCCATTGGCGGACTGATTACAGCAATTGTGCTGTCTTTTAAACCCGTATGGGCATCCTTCCTGGCGCCTGTGTATGCATTGTTTGAAGGCGCGTTTGTAGGTGGTATTTCTGCGCTGTATAATTTTGCATTTAAAGGCGCTGCTCAAACGGGCGCCGGCGGGGGTATTGTAATGCAGGCGGTGGGTTTAACTTTTGCAGTGGTGATTGCCATGTTTGCCTTATACCAGTTCCGTGTTATTAAGGCAACGCAGCGGTTTAAATCTATCATCATTGTCGCCACTGTGGGTATAGCGGTATTTTATATGCTGGCCATGGTACTGCGCATGTTTCATATTGATATGCCGTTGATTCATTCAAGCGGCACTTTTGGAATCGTTTTTTCATTGGTTGTAGTGGCCATCGCAGCACTAAACCTGATACTGGATTTTGACATGATTGAAACCGGTGCGGCTACCGGGGCTCCCAAATACATGGAATGGTATGGCGCCTTTGCCTTGCTGGTAACCATTGTCTGGTTATACATAGAAATATTGCGTTTGCTGGGAAAAATGAACAGCCGGAATTAATGCTGTTATTAAACTGGCTACTGCTCCGAAAAACAGGCAGACTAATAATAATAGCCTCGTTACTGAAAAGCTAAATAAAGATATGCAGTACAAGTGAGTGACACAACAATGCCCAATAGCGGTGCAATGCCCG